>NZ_JBFACN010000016.1:0-210421 GCF_040640875.1 Streptomyces sp. NPDC021562 | reverse complement strand
GGGCGGGCCCGCCCCCCCCCCGGCGGGCCGCACCCGGGTTGCCGGCGGGGCTCCCCCTCCCCCGGGCGGGGGGGGGCCGCGGGGGGGGCGCCCCGGACCGGTCCGGGGCGCCCCGACGGCGTTGTCGTACCCGGGGGATCACCAGGCGGTGGCCTTCTCCTCCGAGGGGAGGAGGATCCACAGGGCTATGTAGAGCAGGAACTGCGGGCCGGGCAGCAGGCAGGACAGCAGGAAGACCACCCGCATCGTGGTGGCGGAGGTGCCGAAGCGCCGGGCCAGCGCGGCGCACACTCCGCCGATCATGCGGCCGTGGGTGGGGCGGGCGAGGCTGGACATCTGCGGCTCCTTCGTGAGCGTCCGGTGCGAGAGGCCCGTACGGCCCCTCGTCTGCCCACCACGGTACGGAGACGAACCGGGTCGAAGCGTCGCTCTACGGGGCGATCCCGACCCTGGGAATCGTCGGGGTACGACCCTGAGCCGGGTCCTCCTGGGGGACGGCGGCTGACCGCTCCCGCCGGTCCCTGCGGCGGAGCCGGGCACGGGCCGCCGGGACCACCGCGAGGTGCGCGACGACCACCCCGACGGTGTTCAGCAGGATCGAGTCGACGTCCACCACCCGCCCGGGCACCCCGGTCTGCAACAGAGCGATGCCCAGCGAGAGCAGGGCGGCCGTGGTGGCCGTGCCGACCAGGGAACCGAGCGGGGAGACACGGACTCTGCCGTGCGCCATCGGCAGCAGCACCCCCAGCGGCGCGAGCAGCGCGAGCCCCTCACCGATGCGGTGCACCGCCTCGCGGGGGCCCAGCGCCAGGTCGGCCCGGATGCCGGCGAACGGGTGCAGGTTGGCGGGCATCACCCAGGGCACGTCCAGCGGGCGCAGCATCAGCCAGGCGACGAGCGCGAGGTGTGCGGCGAGGAGAACACCCCCCGTCGCACGGACCCGAATCCCGGCGCTCCCGCCGATGAACCCTTGACGCTGCACGCCCCCCAAGACGCCCGCGCGCACCCGAACGGTTCCGGACGGGGGCGTGAGCCCGCGAACACGCGCCCCCGACAGCGCCCCTGAAAGGGGCGCCGGGGGTGCCCCGGCCGAAGGCTGGGGAGGAAGTGCGCGATCAACCGAATGCGACCCGCACCCGCCCCACGACCCGAGGCGGCACCCCACCGGGCGCCCCGACCCCCCTCACCCGGAAGGAACCTCACCGGACGGCGGCCGGTTCCCGCCCGGGGCGTTCCGCACCGCGTCCGTGCACGCGTACCGCCGCGACGGCTCCGGCCCCGGCCCTCCGAGGATCACCGACCCGTCGCCCTCCGCGGCCGCCGAGTCGGACAGCGTGCACACGATCTGGGCGAGGGCGTACGACGTCAGCTGCGGCGGCGACGTGCTCAGCCGCAGCGTGTCGTCGGGGTCCCCGCGCCGCGGCCCGCCGACGCTCATCCCGCCGCGCACGTACGTCGTGTAGCCCGCCTCCTTCTCGGCTGCCGACGGCGTCTCGGCGAGCTGGTCCAGCAGCCCCTGGGCGACGATCACCCGCCGCTTGGCGTCCGCCGTGCCGTCGGGGACGCGCACCTCCCGGTCGACGGTCACCAGCGAGGCCCCGCACAGCAGGAACACCTGCACCGGCACCCCCCGCGAGGACTGCGCCGACAGATCGGGCTGGGGCATCGAGCACGGCACCCGCGACGGCGCCGCGCCGAAGTCGGTCGGCACCTCGGTCGCCCGGATCCCGCACCCGGCGAGCGCCAGCGCGAGCCCGGCGACGCCCAGGAGTCTCGGTACGTGCATCACGCGCCCTTCTCCCCGGTCTCTCCGGCTTCCCCGGAGCCCCCGGCGTCCTTCGTCTCCTCGGTCAGCGCCGAGGCGTCCCGGGGCAGCCGGAGCGTGAACACCGCGCCGCCCTCGGGGGAGTTGGCGGCGGTGATGGAACCGCCGTGGATGCGGGCGTTCTCCGTCGCGATGGACAGGCCCAGGCCGCTGCCCTCGGAGCGCGGCCGGGAGGCGCTGGCCTTGTAGAACCGGTCGAAGACGTGCGGGAGCACGTCCTCGGGGATACCGGGACCGTGGTCGCGGACCGCGATCACCAGTTCGCCGCCCTCCTGCTGGTCCATCCGCACCGACACCCGCACCGGGGAGCCGCCGTGCTTGAGCGCGTTGCCGATCAGGTTGGCGAGGATGACGTCGAGGCGGCGCGGGTCGAGGCGGGCGTGGATGCCGCGCTCGGCGTCCAGCTCCACCGCGTCCAGCCAGGCGCGGGCGTCGATGCAGGCGGTGATCTGGTCGGCGATGTCGACGTCGTCGAGGACGAGACGGGCCGTGCCGGCGTCGAAGCGGGTGACCTCCATCAGGTTCTCGACGAGGTCGTTGAGGCGGCGCGTCTCGCTGACCACCAGCCGGACGGCGGGCTCGATCATCGGGTCGATCGAACCGGACTCCGCCTCCAGCTCCTCCTCCAGGATCTCCGTCACGGCGGTGATCGCGGTGAGCGGGGTGCGCAGCTCGTGGCTCATGTCGGCGACGAACCGCCGGGACGCCTCGTCGCGGGCGGCCATGTCGTCGACCCGCTTCTCCAGCGCCTCGGCCGCGTCGTTGAACGTCCGGGACAGGTCCGCGAGTTCGTCGGTGCCGGAGACCCGCAGCCGGGTGTCCAGCCGGCCCTCGCCGAGCCGCCGCGCGGCGACCCCCAGCCGGTGCACCGGCTTCAGCACGGTCGTGGCGGCGGCCTGCGCGAGCAGCGCGGAGCCGATCAGCGCCAGCGCGGTGGCGATACCGAGCGACCAGGCGAGGGAGTTGAGGTCCTTCGCCTCCGGTTCGAGGGACTTCATCATGTAGCCGGTCGGTCCGCCGCCGCTCAGCCGCGTCCCGGCGACGAGACAGGGCGTGCCGTGGTCGACGACCCGCTGCCAGTACAGGTGGTACGCCGACTTGTTGGCGTCGGTGATCTTCTGCTGCTTGTCGACGGCCTTGCGCAGCGACGCCGGCACCTCGTCCAGCGCGAACCCGCTGAGCCCGCCCGAATTGCCGTACACCACCTTGCCGTCGGCGCCGTCGCCGACCAGCAGGACGCTGAAGCGCTGGCTGCTGTTGGCCATCTGCCCGGCCGTGCGCTGCAGTTCGTCCTGGGTGGGGTGGACGGGCAGGGCGCCGGCCCGGTTCTGCATCTCCTGCTGGAAGTCGCGCAGCACCGCGTCCTGGGTACGGGTGAGCACGGCCTCGCGGTTGAGCCAGTACGCGATGCCGGACGCGGACACCGCGGCGGTCAGCGCGACGAGCCCGAAGACGACCACGAGCCGCAGCCGCAGACTGGTGAAACGCAGCCGGGACACGGCTCCCTTGCGATCCGCGGCCCAGCCGCGGAAACCCTCCTGCCGGTCCGTCACTGAGGGGCGTCCAGGCGGTAGCCGACACCACGCACGGTACGGATCAGGGTCGGGGACGAGGGCACGTCCTCCACCTTGGCGCGCAGCCGCTGCACGCACGCGTCCACCAGCCGGGAGTCACCGAGGTAGTCGTGCTCCCAGACCAGCCGCAGCAACTGCTGCCGGGACAGCGCCTGACCGGGACGCCGGCTCAGCTCCAGGAGCAGCCGCAGCTCGGTCGGGGTGAGCTGGAGGTCCTCGCCGTTCTTCGTCACGGTCATCGCCGACCGGTCGATGACGACGTTCCCGAACGTCGCCGAGTCGGTGGACTCCCGCTCCCCGCGCCGCAGCACCGCCCGGATCCGGGCGTCCAGCACCCGGCCCTGGACGGGCTTGACGACGTAGTCGTCGGCACCGGACTCCAGGCCGACCACCACGTCGATGTCGTCGCTGCGCGCGGTCAGCAGGATGATCGGCAACTGGTCCGTGCGCCGGATGCGCCGGCACACCTCGAACCCGTCGATCCCGGGCAGCATGACGTCGAGGACGATCAGATCGGGCCGCTGCTCACGCAACAGCTTCAGACCGTCCTCACCGGTCGCAGCGGTGGCCACCCGGTGTCCCTGGCGCGTCAGAGAGAGCTCCAGGGCCGTTCGGATGGCGTCGTCGTCCTCGATCAGCAACAGGGAAGGCACGGGCTCATTCTGGCCCATGAGGGCCCTGTCGTACGACCTGTGCTGTTCGGAGCCGCCGGGACCGGCATAGCCCCGCCTCCTGTGCGCCCGCTGGGGACCGGCCGTGCCGGACCCCTGTGACAGGTCTGTGACAGTCGGCGGATACGGCCGTGAAGGTGGCCCGGCAGAGTTCTCGGCACGGGCAACCGAGCAAGTGGGAAGCCCGGGCAGACCGAACTACCGGAAGTCCACGACGGGGGGCGCGAGATGAACACGCTGATCGGTCACAGCACCAGCGCAGTGATCACGCGTCTGCACGACGTGCACCGGGGTTCCGAGAAGTCCGGTGCCGTGAGCGGGCGGGGGTGCGCTCGCGGCACCGGGCGGCAGCACACCGCCTACATGACGGTGGTCGACGGGGGGACGGGGGAGACCGGCGCAGCCGCGTACGGGGAGGACCAGGGGGAGCGCCGCTCGCTGACGGAGGCGGAGTTCACCGCCTACGTCCAGGAGCGCCGCGCCTCCCTGTACGCGACCGCCTACCACCTGACCGGCGACCGTTTCGAGGCCGAGGACCTGCTGCAGAGCGCGCTGTTCTCGACGTACCGGGCGTGGGAGCGGATCAGCGACAAGGCGGCCGTCGGCGGCTACCTGCGCCGGACCATGACCAACCTGCACATCAGCGCCTGGCGGCGCCGCAAGCTCAACGAGTACCCGACCGAGGAACTGCCGGAGACGCCCGGCGACACGGACGCGATGAGCGGCACCGAGCTGCGCGCGGTCCTGTGGCAGGCGCTCGCCCGGCTCCCCGAGCTCCAGCGCACCATGCTGGTCCTGCGCTACTACGAGGGCCGCACGGACCCGGAGATCGCGGAGATCCTCGACATCAGTGTCGGCACGGTGAAGTCCAGCATCTGGCGGTCGCTCCGCCGGCTGCGCGAGGACGAGGTCCTCAGCTTCGGCCGTGACGAGGAGGACGCCTTCGGGGAGCTCGTGGCCTGAAGGTAAGGGGATCCGGGGGGATCCCGACGGGGAAACCGGGGGAAACGGGGGCCCGGGGGAGGGTCCGGGGGGACCCACGGGGGAAACGAGTCCGGGGGGCTCGAAAGCACGGGGGAGCTCCGCCACGGGGGACACGGGGGTGTTCGGCGGAGCGACGGGGGAAGCGGGACTGGAGGGCCGGGGGGTCCGTCCAGTCCCGCTTTCGTCATGCGCCGCCCACGGCGCTCAGGCCACCGGGGCCCGGGTGCGGCCCACCGCGGCCGCCGCCATCCGGCTCAGCGCCTCGTCCCGGTCGCACGGGTGGGCGCCCAGGGACACCTGGCGGGCCACGATGGTGCGCTCCGCGCGCATCAGCCGCCAGCCGCGGCGCAGCAGGAACGGCACCGACTTGCGGCCCTCCCTGAGGTCGCGCAGGAAGCGGCGCCGGAAGGTCTTCAGCGGGCCCCGGCTGAGACACAGCGCGTCGGCCAGCAGCCCCAGTTCGCGGCAGCGCTCCACGATCTCGGCGGCGAAGATGCCCTCCGCGATGAACAGCGGGGTGCGGCCGATGTGCAGCGTCTCCTCGCCGACGCGGGCGCTCAACGAGATGTCGTACACCGGCACACCCGCCGAACCCGTCGCGCACAGCCGGCCGATGGCCTCGATCGCGACCTCCGCGTCCCAGGACTGCGGGTGGTCCCAGTCGATGTCCGAACTCCCCGCCACCAGCGGCAGGGTCGGGTCGTCGCCCTCCTTGTAGAAGTCGTCGAGACGCAGCACGGGAAGCCCGGAACGGGCGGCGACGAGGGACTTGCCCGAACCCGAGGGGCCGCACAGCAGCACGACGCGGGCGGGGGGCGGAGGATGAATGCTCACGGAACACCAGTTTGACGTATGGGGAGCCTCCTGCCGACCCCGCGGGTCGGCTTTTGAGCGTGAGTCTCGCCTCAACTACCCTGTGTGCCGACCCGATCACCCTGCGCACCCGAAGGTGGCACCAGCGATGTCCCGACCCGCGTCCTCCCCGAACCCGACCGCCCAGCGCACGCTGATCGCCCTGGCGACCGCCTCCGTCGCGCTCGGCGCGGGCGCCGCGACGGCCGCCGCGGCCCCGCAGCCCGCGCAGGACGCGGTACGGCACCGGCCCGCCTCCGTCAGCCCCGTCGACCCGCAGGCGGGACTGACCGCACTGGGCGGTCTGCTGCCGTACGTCACGGGACCGGTGACGGGCCTGAAGCCCAACCCGCTCGCGGGCACGGGCGTCGACCCCCTGGACAACGGCGTCGCCACGCGGCTCGCCGACTTCAAGCCGCTGGCCTCCAAGCCGCTGACGGAACCGGTGGCGGAAGCGCCGTCGATCGGGGACCTGCCGGTGGTGGGGCAGTTGCTCCTGGGTGGCTGAACGCAGCGGGAAACCGCGGGCCGTCCCGGAAGACGAAGAGCCGTGCTCCCCTGGGGCGCAGAGGAAGCACGGCTCGCCGGGTTGAGGGGCGTGGTCAGTACGCGGAGCCCGACGCGCCCAGGGAACCCGTCGGGTGCCACACCGTCTTCGTCTCCAGGAACGCCGTCATGCGGTCGGTCCCGGGTGTCGCCGTCCAGTCGTCCACAGGCTGTGGACGCAGGACGCGCTTGAGGTTGTCGGCCGCCGCGATCTCCAGCTCCTTGGCCAGCGTCTCGTCGGCGCCCGCGAGGTCGATCGCGTTGACGTCCTGGTGGGACGCCAGGGTCGGCGCGATCTCCTTCGTACGGCCGGAGAGGACGTTGACGACGCCACCGGGGACGTCGGAGGTGGCCAGCACCTCGGCGAGGGAGAGGGCCGGGAGCGGCGCCCGCTCGCTCGCCACCACGACCGCCGAGTTGCCGGTCGCGATCACCGGGGCGATCACCGACACCAGGCCGAGGAACGACGACTCCTGCGGGGCCAGGACGCCCACCACGCCGGTCGGTTCGGGGGAGGAGAGGTTGAAGTAGGGGCCGGCGACCGGGTTGCCGCCGCCGACCACCTGGGCGATCTTGTCGGTCCAGCCCGCGTACCAGACCCAGCGGTCGATCGTCGCGTCCACGACCACGGCGGCCTTGGACTTGCCGAGACCCTCCGCGTCGGCGACCTCGCGCACGAACTGGTCCCGGCGGCCCTCCAGCATCTCCGCGACGCGGTAGAGGACCTGGCCCCGGTTGTAGGCGGTGGCCCCGGCCCAGCCGCCGAACGCCTTGCGGGCGGCGACGACCGCGTCCCGCGCGTCCTTACGGCTCGACTGCGGCGCGTTGGCCAGCCAGTTGCCCTTTGCGTCGGTCACCTCGTACACCCGGCCGCTCTCGGAACGCGGGAACTTCCCGCCGACGTACAGCTTGTAGGTCTTGAAGACGCTCAGACGGTCGTTGCGGTCAGACATCGAGGTACGCCTCCAGGCCGTGACGACCGCCCTCGCGGCCGAAGCCCGACTCCTTGTACCCGCCGAACGGCGAGGTCGGGTCGAACTTGTTGAACGTGTTGGACCAGACGACGCCCGCGCGCAGCTTGTTCGCGACCGCCAGGATCCGCGACCCCTTCTCCGTCCAGATGCCGGCGGACAGGCCGTACTGCGTGTTGTTGGCCTTCGCCACCGCCTCGTCCGGGGTGCGGAAGGTGAGGACCGACAGGACCGGGCCGAAGATCTCGTCGCGGGCGATGGTGTGCGCCTGGGTGACGTTCGTGAACAGCGTCGGGGCGAACCAGTAGCCGGCGGACGGGAGTTCGCAGGCCGGGGACCAGCGCTCGGCACCCTCCGCCTCGCCCTGCTCGGCGAGCGCGGTGATCCGGGCCAGCTGCTCGGCCGAGTTGATCGCGCCGATGTCGGTGTTCTTGTCCAGCGGGTCGCCGAGCCGGAGCGTCGACAGGCGGCGCTTGAGCGAGTCGAGCAGCTCGTCGTGGATCGACTCCTGGACGAGCAGCCGGGAACCCGCGCAGCAGACCTGGCCCTGGTTGAAGAAGATGCCGGTGACGATGCCCTCGACGGCCTGGTCGACGGGGGCGTCGTCGAAGACGATGTTCGCGCCCTTGCCGCCCAGCTCCAGCGTGAGCTTCTTGCGGGTGCCCGCGACCGTGCGCGCGATCTCCTTGCCGACGGCGGTGGAGCCGGTGAAGGCGACCTTGTTCACGTCGGGGTGGGCGACGAGCGCGGCGCCCGCGTCGCCGTACCCGGGAAGGATGTTGACGACGCCCCTGGGCAGGCCCGCCTGGCGGCAGACGTCCGCGAAGAAGAGCGCGGACAGAGGGGTCGTCTCGGCGGGCTTGAGGACCACCGTGTTGCCGGTGGCGAGCGCCGGGGCGATCTTCCACGCGAGCATCAGGAGCGGGAAGTTCCAGGGGATGACCTGGCCGGCGACGCCCAGCGGCCGCGGGTTCGCGCCGTAGCCGGCGTGGTCGAGCTTGTCGGCCCAGCCCGCGTAGTAGAAGAAGTGCGCGGCGACCAGGGGGAGGTCCGCGTCGCGCGTCTCCTTGATCGGCTTGCCGTTGTCCAGTGTCTCCAGGACGGCCAGCTCACGGCTGCGCTCCTGAATGATCCGGGCGATGCGGAAGAGGTACTTGGCCCGCTCGGAGCCCGGCAGCGCGGACCACTTCTCGAACGCCTTGCGGGCGGCCCCTACGGCCCGGTCCACGTCCTCGGCGCCGGCCCGGGCGACCTCGGAGAGGACCTCCTCGGTCGACGGGCTGACCGTCTTGAAGACCTTGCCGTCGGCCGCGTCCGTGAACTCGCCGTCGATGAAGAGGCCGTAGGAGGGGGCGATGTCGACGACGGAGCGGGACTCGGGCGCCGGTGCGTACTCGAAAGCGGTGGTCATCTTTTCCTTGGCCATGGTGATCAGTCCACCGTCACGTAGTCGGGGCCGGAGTAGCGGCCGGTGGCCAGCTTCTGACGCTGCATCAGCAGGTCGTTCAGGAGCGAGGAGGCGCCGAAGCGGAACCAGTGGTTGTCCAGCCAGTCCTGCCCCGCGGTCTCGTTGACCAGGACGAGGAACTTGATCGCGTCCTTGCTGGTGCGGATGCCTCCGGCAGGCTTCACGCCGACCTGGACGCCGGTCTGCGCACGGAAGTCGCGCACGGCCTCCAGCATCAGGAGGGTGTTCGCGGGGGTGGCGTTGACGGCGACCTTGCCGGTGGAGGTCTTGATGAAGTCGGCGCCCGCCAGCATGCCGAGCCAGGAGGCCCGGCGGATGTTGTCGTACGTCGACAGCTCGCCGGTCTCGAAGATGACCTTGAGCCGGGCGGCGGCCCCGCAGGCCTCCTTCACGGCGACGATCTCGTCGTACACCTTGCGGTAGTTCCCCGCGAGGAACGCGCCGCGGTCGATGACCATGTCGATCTCGTCGGCGCCCGCGGCCACGGCGTCCCGCACGTCGGCGAGCTTCACCGGCAGGGCCGCGCGGCCCGCGGGGAAGGCGGTGGCGACGGAGGCGACCTTGACGGACGAACCGGCGACGGCCTCCTTCGCGGTGGCCACCATGTCGGGGTAGACGCAGACGGCGGCCGTGGCGGGGGTCGTACGGTCCGTGGGGTCCGGGTGGACCGCCTTGGCGCCGAGCGCCCGGACCTTGCCCGGGGTGTCCGCGCCTTCCAGCGTCGTCAGGTCGACCATCGAGATGGCGAGGTCGATGGCGTACGCCTTCGCGGTGGTCTTGATCGAACGGGTGCCGAGGGAGGCGGCACGCGCCTCCAGGCCGACCGCGTCGACGCCGGGCAGCCCGTGGAGGAAGCGGCGCAGCGTGCTGTCGGACGCGGTGACGTCAGCAAGTGCGTGGGGTGCGGTGGTGGGCATGGTCACCAGCCGAGCATATCTACGCGCGTAGCGGCTGTACACCCCGAGGGAGTGGTTCTTGTGTGGGGCGAAGGGGTGCGGGGAGTGGAGGCGCGAGTGGAGGCGATCGGCTGTCCCCCGGCGGGCTGAGGCAGAATCGGCGGCATGACCACGCCCCTCGTCAAGGACCGCGTCTACCGCTCACCCATGGCGGTGGTCGGCGGTGTCCTGCTGCTCGCGATCATCTGCTGGCTCGGCGTCGACGCGCTGATCCGCGGGCACGGCCGCACCCCCTGGCTCGCGCTGGCCGCGATGATCCTCATCGTGCCGCTGGTGATCGCCTTCACCCTGCGGCCCGCGGTGTTCGCGGGCGAGGACCGGCTGCGGGTGCGCAACCCGTTCCGGGTGGTCACGTTGCCGTGGGGGGAGGTCGCCGCGCTGCGCTCCGGCTACTCGAACGAGGTGATCACCAAGTCGGGTGCGAAGTACCAGCTGTGGTCGATCCCGGTGTCCCTGCGCGGCCGCAAGAAGGCGGCGCGCCGCACGGCCAAGGCGGAGGCGGACGCGCAGCGCGGGCGGCAGGGGGCCGAGGGGCGGATGCCCGGCGGGTTCGGCGGCGGGTTCCGGGCGCTGCGCGACACCGACGGCGCGACCGGGCCGACGCGCGCGGAGACCGACCGGATCATGGACGACCTGCGGGAGCTGCTGGAGAGCAGGGAGGCGGCGGAGTCGGCGCAGGGCGAGGTGACGGTGCGCTGGGCCTACGAGGTGGCCGCGCCGGCCGTCGCGGGCGCGGTGCTGCTGGCGATCCTGCTGGCGGTGGGGTAGTTCCGGGCGGCCGGCCCCTACAGTGGACCGTACAGTCCACTCCCGGGAAGGGGCGGCGGTCCATGCGCAGGGAACTCACGGCCAAGGGCAGGGCCACCCGGCACCGGATCGTCGAGGGGGCTGCCGAGGTGTTGCGGGAGCAGGGCGTCGGCTCGGTCACCCTCGACGACGTCATGGCGCGCACCGGCACCAGCAAGAGCCAGCTCTTCCACTACTTCCCCGGCGGCAAGGACGAACTGCTGCTCGCCGTCGCGCACTACGAGGCGGACCAGGTGCTGGAGGACCAGCAGCCGTATCTGGGGTGCCTCGACTCCTGGGAGAACTGGGAGCGGTGGCGGGACGCGGTGGTCGCCCGGTACGAGATCCTGGGGGACACCTGCCCCCTCGGGTCGCTCTTCCTCCAGGTCGGGCGTTCGACGCCGGGGGCGCGGGCGATCGTCGCCGAGTTGATGCGGCGCTGGCAGGAGAGCCTGGCGGCCGGGATGCGGGCGTTGCGGGCGGCCGGGGGCCCGTCGGCCGAGTTCGACGTGGAGGCGCGGGCCGCCGCGCTGCTGGCCGCGATCCAGGGCGGGGTGTCCATCCTGCTGGCGACGGGCTCGTCCGCCCATCTGCGCGCCGCCCTCGACCAGGGGCTCGCGGACCTGCGCCGCGACCTGACCCCGGCGGGGGCCGTCGCGCCGAGGTGACCGCCGGGCCGCGGGGCTGGGCACACTGCGACGGCCGCCGGACCGCCGGACCGCCGGACCGCCGGGCCGCCGGGCCGCCTGGTCGTAGGGCTCGTCGCGCCGCGACGGCCTCCGGGGCGGCCCGGTCGCAAGGATCGTCAGGCGGCGACGACCGCGACACCGGTACGGCCGCCGTCCACGTCCAGCACGATCCCGTGCACGAACGTCGACTCGTCGGCGGCCAGGTATACCGCCGCGCTCGCGATCGCCTCCGGCGTGCCCATCCCGCCCGCCGGTGTCCCCTTCATCATGGCCCCGCCGAGCTCGGCCACCTCGGCGTCCGACGGCAGCACCGCGCCCGGCGAGATCGCGTTCACCCGCACCCCCTGCGGCCCGAACTCGGCAGCCCAGGCGCGGGTCAGGGCCTCCACGGCCCCCTTGGTGGAGCTGTACAGCGCGCCGACGGGGATGCCCAGGCGTACGATCCACGAACTCAGGTTGATGATCGCGCCCGCGCCCGCCTCGGCCATGGCGGGTGCGACGGCCCCCGTCAGGAAGAAGGGGGCCTTGACGTTGACCGCGTAGACCCGGTCGAAGGTCTTCTCGTCGGTGGCGGGGGTGGGGTCGGCCGGGTAGATGCCGGCGTTGTTGACGAGTACGTCGATACGGCCGCCCAGCACCCGGGTCGCCTCCTCGGCCAGCCTGTGCGAGGCGGCGGCGCTGCCGTCCAGGTCGGCCCGCACGAACTCGGCGCGGCCGCCCCGTGCCCGGATCCCGTCGACCACCTCCGCCCCGCGCTCGGCACTCCGCCCCGAGACGACGACATGCGCGCCCTCGGCGGCGAACGCCTCCGCGATCGCCCGCCCGATGTTGCTGGTGGATCCGGTCACCAGCGCGGTCTTTCCTGCCAGTCGCGTACCCATGATCAGCCTCCGTGTCCTCGGTTTCCCGGTCAGGTGCGGACCACTGTGCGCCCAGAAAAATGGACCAGCAAGTCCAGAAAACGAGGCGCCAGCGGGCCGTGCCCGAGCACGGGGCAGACGGCTCCCTCGCCGGCCGACTCCCGCTACGGGCGGCTGGCGGGCGGCGTCGCCGTTCGGCGGGCTGTCAGCGTCGGTCCGTGGCCCGAGGGTGTCCTGTGCCCGCGAAGGTGATCCAGCAGGTCTCCCTCGCGACGTCGAGGAGATACCGGATCCGGCCCTCACCGGTCACCTCGATCTGCCATTGCTCACAGGTCTGCCCGCGGTGGGTGCCGTGCGCCAGGCTGCCCTTGAGGCGATGGTGCCGAGGTGTCTCGGCGGCCGGTCTCGGGGCGGTGCGTAAGGCGATCCAGGCGCGGTACGTGTTCTCGCGGGCTTGCTGGGCAAGGCTGTCCCAGCCCTTGGCCGAGGCGGCGTCGGCGAAGCGGACTTCCCAGTGGCCCTCGGGTGCCGGTGGTGCGGCGCGGTCGCCGCGGCCCGCGGTCATGCCGGGTCCCTGGGGTCGGGGGCCGGGCCGTAGTCCTCGTCGTGATCCCTGGTCAGGGCGGCCAGGAGTGCGGGGTCGGAGTAGACCTCGGCCGTGTGCTGCCAGGCGATGAGCAACTGGGCGACGGAGGCGACGTTGCCGACCGAGTCGGCGGCCCGCATGGTGTCGACCAGTTCGACGGCGAAGCCGTGGAGGTCGGGCTCCGGCAGGAATCTGACCCACGGGAACGCGTCCGGCAGTATGTCGAGGAGCAACTCCATGCTGCCGGGCTCCCGGCGGGCCAGCGCGACCAGCATGCGGGTGGCCGCCGACACCACGGTCCGGTCCTGCTCGGCCCGTGCGGCGGTGGTGAGGACCAGGTCCTCACCGTCTCTGCGGTGCAGGAGCAGTCTCGGAGATTCCTGGAGCCGGGCAAGTGTCTGCTTGTTCCTGTTCACCAGCTCGGAGAAGTTCACGGCTGCGCTCTCGGCACTCATGATTTTGAAAGTACTTCGAAACTCACTGCAGTGCCATCACCCGCACGGGTGGGGAACCGGCACGCAGGTGCGCTGTTGACGACGACGCCGGCGCCGTTGACCGCTCACGGCGCGCTCGGCCACACCAGCAGCATGTACGCGCCGCAGTACGCCGACCCCAGCACCGCCGTCGTCAGCACGAGCAGCCGCAGGCGGCGCGAGGCGCGGGCCAGGTACCCGGCGAGCGGCAGCAGCAGCGGGAAACCCGGGAGGAGGAAACGGGCGCGCGGGAAGTACACCCCGCCGCTGGTCAGCACGATCACCAGCAGCACCCCGCCGAAGACCAGCAGCGGCACCGGCTGCCGGTCCGCCAGCGCGCACCCGAACAGCACCACCGACACGAGCATCGTCACGCTCACCACGACCAGGAACAGCTCCGGCCGTGACACCTGCCCGAACAGCTGCCGCAGCCAGCGCACGGTCTCCGCGCCGCCGTCCACCTCGTTGTGCCACAACCGCTGGACGGCGAAGTAGCCGTCCCAGCGGCCGAGTCTGACGCCCACCCAGCCGACGTAGGCACACCAGCCGAGGGGGGCCAGCAGGGCCGCCGCCAGGGCGCGGGGTGAGAAGCGGGTGCGCAGGGAGAGCAGCGCGGTGACGGTGACGGCCGCGGCCACGGCGATGCCCGTCGGCCGGGTCAGCCCGGCGAGCACCGCGCCCGCCGCCGCCCACCACCAGCGCTCGGCCAGCACCGCGTACAGCGTCCACGCGGCGAACGCCGTGAAGAGCGACTCGGTGTAGCCCATCCACTCGACGAGGCCCACCGGGTACGCCGCCCACAGGACCGTGAGCAGGACGCCGACCCGGCGGCCGGCCAGCCGGTCGCCCACCGCGAACACCCCCCAGGCGGCGACGAGCGAGGCCAGCCACGCCAGCGCCAGGCCGGTACTGGCCCGGGTGCCCGGGGTCAGCACGGCGACCGCCTTGACCAGCAGCGGGTAGAGCGGGAAGAAGGCCAGGTTGTTGTGGTCGTAGGCCACGCCCAGGGTGTGCGCGTACCCGTGGTCGGCGATCCCGAGGTACCAGCGGGAGTCCCACTGCGTCGCCAGCATCGGCCAGATCCCGTGGTGCCGCCGGTGCGCCCAGACGGCCAGGAACGCCAGCCCGGTGAGCCGTACGGCGAGGTACCCGGCCAGGGCCGGGGCCGCCCGGCGCAAGGCGGGGCGCGGTGCTGCCGCGGTCGGCGGGCCGGGTCGCCGGGTGCCCGGGATGTGCCCGCTGGGGACGGTGTCGGAGGCGGTCGAGGACACGGCGGCGGCTCCTGTACGACGGCTGGCGGGGCGGGCGTTACCGCACCACCGTTTCCCGGCCGTCGGGGCCGGACGTGGAGCCCGGGTCACCTACCGGTGGGAAATCACCCGATGGGGTGCCCCGGACTCGTACCCGGGTCCGTGGGGAGCCGGTCCGTGGGGGAGCCGGTCCGGTCGCCCGGCGGCGTCCCCCGTCCTCCGCCGGTCAGATGCCCGCCGCCGTGGAGAGGTCCCGCTTGATCGCCGCGAGCAGGTCGGCCGCCCTGGTGCGGGCCGCGGGCAGCTCGTCGCGGTCCGCGACGGGGACCACCACCTCCAGGTAGCACTTCAGCTTGGGCTCGGTGCCGCTGGGGCGGACGATCACCCGGGCGCCGGTCAGGGTGTAGCGGAGGCCGTCGGTGGGCGGGAGCGTGTCCGTGCCCCGGGTGAGGTCCTCGGCGCTGGTGACCGGGAGGCCGGCCAGTTCGGTCGGGGGGTGCTCGCGGAGGGTCCGCATGGCCCGGGCGATGACGGAGAGGTCCTGGACGCGGACCGAGAGCTGGTCGGTGGCGTGCAGGCCGTGCTCCACGGCGAGGTCGTCGAGGAGGTCGAGGAGGGTACGGCCCTCCTCCTTGAGGACGGACGCCAGTTCGGTGATCAGGAGGGCCGCGGTGATGCCGTCCTTGTCGCGGACGCCGTCGGGGTCGACGCAGTAGCCGAGGGCCTCCTCGTAGCCGTAGCGCAGGCCGTCGACGCGGGCGATCCACTTGAAGCCGGTGAGGGTCTCCTCGTAGGGGAGGTGCGCCTTCGCGGCGATGCGGCCGAGGAGGGAGGAGGAGACGATCGACTCGGCGAAGACGCCGGTCGCGCCGCGGCGGACCAGGTGGGCGGCGAGCAGGGAGCCGACCTCGTCGCCGCGGAGCATGCGCCACTCGCCGTCCTGCTTGACGGCGGCGGCGCACCGGTCGGCGTCGGGGTCGTTGGCGATGACCAGGTCGGGGTCGGTCTCGCGGGCCTTCGCGAAGGCGAGGTCCATCGCGCCGGGCTCTTCCGGGTTGGGGAAGGCGACGGTCGGGAAGTCCGGGTCCGGGTCGGCCTGTTCGGCGACGAGGGCCGGGGTGGGGAAGCCGGCGCGGGCGAAGGCGGCGAGGAGGGTGTCCTTGCCGACGCCGTGCATGGCCGTGTAGACGGTGCGGGCGGTGCGGGGGGAGCCGGGGGCCAGGACAGCGTCCGTACGGGCCAGGTAGGCCTCCAGGACCGTGTCGTCGAGGGTTTCCCAGCCGGTGTCGGGGCGGGGGACTTCGTGGAGGGTGGTGATGGCCTGGATTTCGGCGGCGATCTCCGCGTCTGCGGGCGGGACGATCTGGGAGCCGTCGCCGAGGTACACCTTGTAGCCGTTGTCGCGGGGCGGGTTGTGGCTGGCGGTGACCTCCACGCCCGCGACCGCGCCGAGGTGCCGGATGGCGAACGCGAGCACAGGGGTGGGGAGGGGGCGGGGGAGTACGACGGCGGTGAGGCCCGCGCCGGTCATGACGGCGGCGGTGTCGCGGGCGAAGTCGGCGGACTTGTGGCGGGCGTCGTAGCCGATGACGACGGTGCCGGTGCCGTGGCCCTGCTTCTTCAGGTAGGCGGCGAGGCCGGCGGCGGCGCGGATGACGACGGAGCGGTTCATGCGCATCGGGCCGGCGCCGAGTTCGCCGCGGAGGCCGGCGGTGCCGAACTGGAGGGTGCCGCTGAAGCGGGCCTCCAGTTCCTCGGTGTCACCTGCGTCGATGAGCTTGGCCAGCTCGGCGCGGGTGTCCGGGTCGGGGTCCTCGGCGAGCCAGGTCCTGGCCCGGGCGGTGAGATCGTCGTGCACGGTCGGTCTCCTGGTCTCCGGTGGTGCGGGTGGATGCCTGCGGCGCATCCGCGGCTTCGGTGGGGGTGCGCGTAGCGCCTACGGGTGGTGCTGGGTCGGGGCCGGGGTGGGCAGTCCCCGTCCTCGGACCGGCGGTGCTGCATCTCGTGCCGCGCGGGTCGGCCGACGCCGGCCGCTGCGGGCGGGAACTCCCCACCCCGTCCCCTTCCCGCCGACGGCGGCCGCAGCGCCCGAACGGGGCGCGGGTAACCGCGCGAGCGGGCGCGCGGGTCGGCCGACGGCGGGCGCGGCGCCCCGAAAGGGGCGCTGGGGGTGCCCCCGGAGAAGGCCGCCGTCACGGCGTGGGTGGCAGCCCGGATGGCGTCCTCAGAGTTTGCCCAGTACCTGCGTCAGCAGGGCGCCCATGCGTGCCGCCGAGTCGCGGCCCGCCTGGAGGACCTCCTCGTGGTTCAGCGGCTCGCCGGTCATCCCCGCGGCGAGGTTGGTGACCAGGGAGATGCCCAGGACCTCGGCGCCCGCCTCGCGTGCGGCGATCGCCTCCAGGACCGTCGACATGCCCACCAGGTCGGCGCCGATCACGCGGGCCATGCGGATCTCCGCCGGGGTCTCGTAGTGCGGGCCGGGGAACTGGGCGTAGACGCCCTCTTCGAGACTCGGGTCGACCTCCTTGCACAGGGCGCGCAGGCGAGGGGAGTAGAGGTCGGTGAGGTCGACGAAGTTCGCGCCGACGATCGGGGAGGTCGCCGTGAGGTTGATGTGGTCGCTGATGAGGACCGGCTGGCCGGGACGCATCCCCTCGCGCAGGCCGCCGCAGCCGTTGGTGAGGATGATCGTCTTGCTGCCGGCGGCGACGGCCGTGCGGACGCCGTGCGCGACGGCGGCGACGCCCCGGCCCTCGTAGTAGTGCGTGCGGCCGAGGAAGACCAGCGCGCGCTTGTCACCGATGGAGTACGAGCGGATCTTGCCGCCGTGCCCCTCCACGGCCGGCGGCGGGAAGCCGGGCAGCTCGGTGACCTGGAACTCGGCGTCGGGGGCGCCCAGGGCGTCGACGGCCGGGGCCCAGCCGGAGCCCATCACGAGGGCGACGTCGTGGGTCTCGGCGCCCGTGAGTTCGCGCAGGCGAGCGGCGGCCACGTCGGCGGCGGCGTACGGATCGCCCTGGATGTCGTCCGGAAGAAGAGATGCGTTCACGCGGATGAGAGTAGCCGGTCCGGGCCTACGCGCGTAGATGACGGAGCTCACGGGATGGCGATCGTTGTCTTGTCGTTTCCTATGAGGGGGTCGTCAGCAGGGGCGCTTGCGCAGCTCCATCACGTAATCGTGCGGTGCGCCCGCGGACTCGGCGGCATCGGCGATCTCGCCCAGGTAGCGGGCGGACGGGAGGCCGCCCTCGTAGCCGTCCAGGACGTAGAGCCAGGCCGTCTCCTCGCCCTCCAGGGTGTGCACGCGCACGCGTGCCCGGCGGTAGATGCCCAGGCCGACGCCCTCCCAGCGGTCCATGGACTCCTCGTCCATCGGCGCGATGTCATAGAGGCCGACGAAGACCTGGGAGAGCGGGTCCTCGACGATCGTCGCCAGGGCGCCCTCCCAGCCCATCTGCTCGCCGCCGAAGGTCAGCCGCCATCCGTTCAGCCAGCCGGTGGCGCGCAGGGGCGAGTGCGGGGCGCGGCGCGACATCAGCCGTGCGTCGAGATTGCCGGCGTACGCGGCGTAGAGCGACGACATGGGGAGAGGGTACGGCAGCCGTCCCGTGCGCCACTCCTGTCCCAGGCGGCGCCGGGTGGCGGCCCCCGGGCAGTAGCACCTTGAAGCGTGCGGGACAATGGAGTACGTGACTCGGATCGTGATCATCGGTGGCGGACCCGGCGGCTATGAGGCGGCGCTGGTGGCCGCGCAGCTCGGCGCGGAGGTGACCGTCGTCGACTGCGACGGTCTGGGCGGGGCGTCGGTGCTGACCGACTGCGTGCCGTCGAAGACCCTTATCGCTACGGCCGAGGTCATGACGACCTTCGATTCGTCGTATGAAGAGCTGGGGATCATCGTCGCCGACGACACGCCGCCGCTGGAGCAGGCGGCGCGCGTGGTGGGGGTCGACCTGGGGAAGGTCAACCGGCGTGTGAAGCGGCTCGCGCTGGCGCAGTCGCACGACATCACGGCCTCGGTGACGCGCGCCGGCGCCCGGGTCATGCGGGGGCGGGGGCGCCTGGAGGGCATGCAGGCCCTCGACGGGTCGCGGAAGGTCGTCGTGAGCGCGGCGGACGGGAGCGAGGAGACGCTCGTCGCCGACGCGGTGCTGATCGCGACCGGCGGGCATCCCCGTGAGGTGCCCGACGCCCAGCCCGACGGCGAGCGCATTCTGAACTGGACGCAGGTGTACGACCTCGACGAGCTGCCCGAGGAGCTCATCGTGGTCGGGTCGGGTGTGACCGGTGCCGAGTTCGCCGGTGCCTACCAGGCGCTGGGGTCCAAGGTCACGCTGGTGTCGTCGCGGGACCGGGTGCTGCCCGGTGAGGACCCGGACGCGGCCGCCGTGCTGGAGGACGTGTTCCGGCGGCGTGGCATGAACGTCATGGCCCGGTCGCGGGCGGCCGCGGCCAAGCGGGTGGGGGACCGGGTGGAGGTGACGCTGGCGGACGGTCGCGTCATCAGCGGTTCGCACTGCCTGATGGCCGTCGGCGCGATTCCGAACAGCGCCGGTCTGGGTCTGGAGGAGGCCGGCGTCAAGCTGCGCGACTCCGGGCACATCTGGACCGACAAGGTGTCCCGGACGACCGCGCCCGGTGTGTACGCCGCCGGTGACGTGACCGGTGTCTTCGCCCTCGCGTCGGTAGCCGCCATGCAGGGGCGCATCGCCATGTACCACTTCCTCGGCGACGCGGTGGCGCCGCTGAACCTGAAGGCCGTCTCGTCGAACGTGTTCACCGACCCGGAGATCGCCACGGTCGGCTACACGCAGGCCGACGTGGACGCCGGGAAGATCGACGCCCGGGTGGTGAAGCTGCCGCTGCTGCGCAACCCGCGCGCGAAGATGCAGGGCATCCGGGACGGCTTCGTGAAGATGTTCTGCCGGCCGGGCACCGGGATCGTGGTGGGCGGCGTGGTCGTCTCGCCGCGGGCCTCGGAGCTGATCCATCCGATCTCGATCGCCGTCGACAACAATCTGACGGTCGAACAGATCGCGAACGCGTTCACCGTGTACCCGTCCCTTTCGGGGTCGATCGCGGAGGTGGCGCGGCAGCTGCACACGCGGAAGACCGGCAGCGAACTCTGACGGCCGGAACCGACTCCCCGCTGGTCACGGGGAGTTGTCGAGCATGCGTACGGCATAGTCGGAGCGGATAGGCCCTATACCACTTCCGACTCAGCCGTGCGAACAACTTCTGCTATTCGGCGCAAACTGCTGAAAGCAGACGGTCGTTGGGGTTACTGTCAGTTTCGTGTTCGCTGCAGAACGTCGCCAATTGATCCTCGAAATGGTGCGAGCGAACGGGGCCGTGTCGCTCCGTGAGCTCGCCCGCGTCGTCCAGACCTCCGAAGTGACCGTACGGCGGGACGTGCGCGCACTGGAGGCAGAAGGACTCCTCGACCGCCGGCATGGCGGTGCGGTATTGCCGGGCGGGTTCACGCGGGAGTCCGGCTTTCCGCAGAAATCTCATCTCGCGACCGCCGAGAAGACGGCCATCGCCGATCTCGCCGCGGGTCTCGTCGAAGAAGGCGAGGCCGTCGTGGTCGGAGCGGGTACCACCACGCAGGAACTCGCACGCCGGCTGGCGAGAGTGCCCGGCCTCACCGTCGTCACCAACTCGCTGCTGGTGGCGCAGGCCCTGGCGCACGCCAACCGGGTCGAGGTCGTGATGACCGGCGGGACCCTGCGGGGCTCCAACTACGCGCTCGTCGGCTCCGGCGCCGAGCAGTCCCTGCAGGGACTGCGGGTGTCGCGGGCCTTCATCTCCGGGAGCGGTCTGACGGCCGAGCGGGGGCTGTCCACGTCCAACATGCTGTCGGCGTCCGTCGACCGGGCGCTGGTGCAGGCCGCCGCGGAGGTGGTGGTGCTCGCCGACCACACCAAGCTCGGTACGGACACCATGTTCCAGACCGTGCCGACCGACCTCATCACCCGGCTGGTCACGGACGAGCCGCCGGCCCATGACGACCGCGCCGCCACCGAGCTCCAGGCCCTCGCCGACCAGGGGGTGCAGATCGCCGTGGCCGGGGCGGCCGGGAACCCGGGGGGTGACCAGGTCCCGACGCGACAGCAACAGCACCAGCAGCGTCGGGACGTGTCCCTTCCGGGACCGCGACGGGGAGTCCCCGGGGCGGGCCTGCGGTCGGCCTCGGTGCTCGGGGCGGAACAGCCGACGGGGACCGAACAGCGGGGTCGGGTCGCCGACATGCGGCGACGATGAGGGACGGGCGCGCCATTTCCAGTGCCCCCTGCGGTTGCGCCGGCCCCTGAGCCCCGGGGTGCCTCACCTGCCTGCCAGGGCGATGGCAGGGGTGAGGGGGGCAGGGGCGCGCAGGCGTGCGCAGGGTGGGCAGGGGTGCGCCGGGGTGAGCCGAACCGGATCGCCGCGCCGTCGCCGTACGCCCTTCCGTACCGCTCCCGACTGTCGGCGTGCGGGCTGGTGAATGGGCAGTCGGGCGCGGGTTCGGTGAGTGGCCGGTCGCGGATGCACTTGGTGGGCCTTGGCGAGTGGCCGGTCGTGGGTGCGCTCGGCGCGGGCGCGTGCGGGTTCGGTGAGTGGCCGGTCGCGGGTGCGGCCGGTGTGGTCGGCGGGGTGGGGACGGCCGTGTGGCTGTGGTCGCCGTAATCGCCGCCGAGGGGTTGCGCCGGTCGGGGGAGGTGGTCGTTTCGCGGGTGACGCGCGCAGACGGCGACGCCCGGCGAACGGTGGGTGTCGTTCGCCGGGCGTCAGGGATCGGGCTGCGTCAGTCCTTGATCTCGCAGATCACGGCGCCGGACGTGAGGGACGCGCCGACCTCGGCGGCGAGGCCCTTGATGGTGCCGCTGCGATGCGCGTTCAGGGGCTGTTCCATCTTCATCGCCTCGAGTACGACGATCAGGTCACCCTCCTTGACCTCCTGACCCTCCTCGACCGCGACCTTGACGATCGTGCCCTGCATGGGCGAGGCGAGGGTGTCGCCGGAGGCGACCGGGCCGGACTTCTTGGCGGCGCGGCGCTTGGGCTTGGCGCCGGCGGCCAGACCGGTGCGGGCCAGCGTCATGCCCAGGGAGGCGGGCAGCGACACTTCCAGGCGCTTGCCGCCGACCTCGACGACCACGGTCTCGCGGCCGGTGTCCTCCTCGGCCTCCGCGTCGGCGGGGGCGGCGAAGGGCTTGATCTCGTTGACGAACTCGGTCTCGATCCAGCGGGTGTGGACCGTGAAGGGGTCCTCGGAGCCCGTCAGCTCGGGAGCGAAGGCCGGGTCACGGACGACGACGCGGTGGAAGGGGATCGCCGTGGCCATGCCCTCGACCTGGAACTCGTCCAGCGCGCGGGCGGCCCGCTGCAGCGCCTCGGCACGGGTGCGGCCGCTGACGATCAGCTTGGCGAGCAGGGAGTCCCAGGCGGGGCCGATGACCGAGCCCGCCTCGACGCCCGCGTCCAGGCGGACACCGGGACCGGTGGGAGCCTCGAAACGGGTGACGGTGCCGGGCGCGGGCAGGAAGTTGCGGCCCGGGTCCTCGCCGTTGATCCGGAACTCGAACGAGTGACCCCGCAGCTCGGGGTCGTCGTAGCCGAGCGCCTCGCCGTCGGCGATGCGGAACATCTCGCGGACCAGGTCGATGCCGGCGACCTCCTCGGTCACCGGGTGCTCGACCTGGAGGCGGGTGTTGACCTCCAGGAAGGAGATCGTGCCGTCCTGGCCGACCAGGAACTCGCAGGTGCCGGCGCCGACGTAGCCGGCCTCCTTGAGGATGGCCTTGGAGGCGCGGTACAGCTCGGCGACCTGGGCCTCGGAGAGGAACGGCGCCGGGGCCTCCTCGACGAGCTTCTGGTGCCGGCGCTGGAGCGAGCAGTCACGGGTGGAGACGACGACCACGTTGCCGTGGGTGTCGGCCAGGCACTGGGTCTCCACGTGCCGGGGACGGTCCAGGTAGCGCTCCACGAAGCACTCGCCGCGACCGAACGCGGCCACCGCCTCACGGACGGCGGAGTCGTAGAGCTCCGGGACCTCTTCGAGGGTGCGGGCGACCTTCAGGCCGCGTCCGCCCCCGCCGAAGGCCGCCTTGATGGCGATCGGCAGCCCGTGCTCCTCGGCGAAGGCCACCACCTCGTCGGCGCCCGAGACCGGGTCCGGGGTGCCGGCCACCAGCGGCGCGCCGGCGCGCTGGGCGATGTGACGGGCCGCCACCTTGTCGCCCAGGTCGCGGATCGCCTGCGGCGGGGGGCCGATCCAGGTCAGCCCCGCGTCCAGGACGGCCTGCGCGAACTCCGCGTTCTCGGAGAGGAAGCCGTAGCCCGGGTGGACGGCGTCCGCCCCGGCCTCGCGGGCCGCGTTCAGGATCTTGTCGATGACCAGGTAACTGGTGGCCGGGGTGTCACCGCCCAGGGCGAACGCCTCATCCGCGGCGCGGACATGCAGAGCGTCCCGGTCCGGGTCCGCGTAGACGGCCACGCTCGCGATCCCAGCGTCCCGGCAGGCCCGGGCCACGCGGACAGCGATTTCGCCACGGTTGGCGATGAGCACCTTGCGCACGATTGAGGCTCCCTCCTTGAAACAAGCCGAGTTTAGGGAAGGCCGACACGGCACTTCGACCCGTCCCCAATGGTGAGCTTGCCCACACGGAGCGTGATGCGAGGCTCGCCCGACCCGCGAAAGCCCTTGTCGCACCTTGGTACGCAGGGCTCCTTCGGGAAACCCTAGCCCCGCCGTGTGGTCAAGGTCTCTGTGAGAGCGTGCCGCGCCCCACTCCGTTTCTTTGTTGAGTCCCTACGAATGGCCCAATGATTCTTTGCCGGCGACCGGACCCTTGTCCCCGGGTTTACCCGTTAGTAGCGTTCGCGATGTCTTGAACGAACTTCAAGGAACGCCGGCTCGGTCGGGTCGGGGACGAAAGTGGGTGGACCGGTGGTGCGCAGACCGGTGGCGTGGATCGTGACGGTCGTACTCCTCGCCGAGGCGCTCGGCATCGCGGCGCTGAACTGGTTCATGGCGACGGCCGTCGACCGCCAGCACATGTCCCTGGCCGGCCTCGACCCGGACCGGATGTCGATGTCCGCGCGGGTCGGCGCCGTGGTCTTCGGCCTCTACTTCGCGCTGTGCGCCCTGGTGGCCCTGCTGGTGGCGGTACGCAACCGCCCGCCCGCCGGCCTCGGCCGCGTGCTGCTGGTCAGCGCGGCGGTCGTGCACGCCCTGCTGGGCGCCGTGCTGTGGGGGCTGAGCGGATGGCCCGCGTTCGTGTACATGGTGGCCGTCCTCGCCCTCATCGTGCTGCTCCTGATGACGTACGACCACACGGACGGCGTGGCGGCGCAGGGCGGCGGGGACGCGTCCGGGCCGGGCCCGCAGGAGGGCCCGGAACCGGAGCACCGCGAGGACGACACGCCGGCCGCCGGACCGGTCATCCCGCCGACGCCCACAACTCCGTGATGCCGACGCCCAGCTCGGCGAGCAGCCGCCGGACCAGGGGCAGGCTGATGCCGATGACGTTGCCGTGGTCGCCGTCGATGCCCTCGACGAACGGCGCGCTGCGGCCGTCCAGCGTGAAGGCCCCCGCCACGTAGAGGGGTTCGCCGGTGGCGACGTACGCGGCGATCTCCTCGTCGGTGGGCTCGCCGAACCGTACGACGGTGGACGCGGTCGCCGACACCCAGCGCTCGGCCGCCGTGTCCCACACGCAGTGCCCGGTCTGCAGGGTCCCCGCCCGGCCGCGCATCGACTTCCAGCGGGCCGTCGCCTCCTCGGCGTCGCTCGGCTTGCCGAGCGCCTGCCCGTCCAGGTCCAGCACCGAGTCGCAGCCGATCACGATCGCGCCCCGCACGTCCGGGCGGGCGGCGACCACGGACGCCTTGGCCTCGGCGAGGGCGAGCGCCAGGTCGGCCGGGGTGGGGGCGGTGACGGCGTCCTCGTCGACGCCGCTGACGATCACCTCGGGGGCGAGGCCCGCCTGACGCAGCAGGTTCAGCCGGGCGGGGGACTGGGAGGCGAGGACGAGTCTGCGCATGGGTGCAGGGTATCGGTGGGGCCCGGCGGGGCGTTCGTCATCTCAGGCCGAGGACGAACATCAGTACCAGCATCACCAGGGCCAGGAAGACGCCGAGCCGCCGGAGGGTGTTCTGCATGTCCCGCAGTTCCTTCGGCGGCTCGTCCTCGGGGTCCGACCAGAGCATGGCACCAGCGTGCGGCGCCGGCGGGGGCGGGCGCCTGAGTAGGGGTACTCAAATCGGAGCCCGATGTCGCACTTCCGGCCGTGTCCGCCCTAGCTCGGCCAGTACGTGCGCGTCCACGCGGTCCGGCTCGGCAGCGGGATCCGGCGCTGGGCGATCCGCGCCGGGTCGGACCAGGCGTCCTTCGGCCCCGCGCCCTGCTCGGGTACGGCCGCCGCCATGGCCGCCGCACGTGCCCTTACGACCGCCAGTGCGGCGGCCAGCTCCTCCGGGGTGGGGTTGCCCCGTACGACCTTGATCGTCACCGTGGCTCCTTGGGTGCTTACAGGGGGATGTTGCCGTGCTTCTTCGGGGGCAGGGACTCGCGCTTGGTGCGCAGCTGGCGCAGGCCCCGTACGACGTGGCGGCGGGTGTCCGAGGGCATGATCACGGCGTCGACGTAGCCGCGTTCGGCCGCCGTGTAGGGGTTGAGGAGGGTGTCCTCGTACTCCTGGATGAGCCGGGCCCGGGTCTCCTCGGCGTCGTCCGCCTCGGCGATGGTGCGGCGGTGCAGGATGTTGACGGCGCCCTGGGCGCCCATGACGGCGATCTGGGCGGTGGGCCAGGCGAGGTTGAGGTCGGCGCCCAGGTGCTTGGAGCCCATGACGTCGTAGGCGCCGCCGAAGGCCTTGCGGGTGATCACGGTGATCAGGGGGACGGTGGCCTCGGCGTAGGCGTAGATCAGCTTGGCGCCGCGGCGGATGATGCCGTCGTGCTCCTGGCCGACGCCGGGCAGGAAGCCGGGGACGTCGACGAAGGTGAGCACCGGGACGTTGAAGGCGTCGCAGGTGCGCACGAAGCGGGCCGCCTTCTCGCTCGCCTTGATGTCCAGGCAGCCGGCGAACTGCATCGGCTGGTTGGCGACGATGCCGACCGGGTGGCCCTCGACGCGGCCGAACCCGGTGACGATGTTCGGCGCGAACAGGGCCTGGGTCTCGAAGAACTCGCCGTCGTCCAGGACGTGTTCGACCACCGTGTGGATGTCGTACGGCTGGTTGGCGCTGTCCGGGACCAGGGTGTCCAGTTCCAGGTCCTCCGCGGTGACCGAGAGGTCGGCCTCCTCGGGGAAGACCGGGGGCTCGGAGAGGTTGTTGGACGGCAGGTAGGACAGCAGCTGCTTGATGTACTCGACGGCGTCCTTCTCGTCGCCCGCCATGTGGTGGGCGACGCCGGAGACCGCGTTGTGGGTGCGGGCGCCGCCGAGCTCCTCGAAGCCGACGTCCTCGCCGGTGACCGTCTTGATGACGTCCGGTCCCGTGATGAACATGTGCGAGGTCTGGTCGACCATGACCGTGAAGTCGGTGATGGCCGGGGAGTAGACCGCGCCGCCCGCGCAGGGACCGACGACGAGGGAGATCTGCGGGATGACACCGCTGGCGTGGGTGTTGCGGCGGAAGATCTCGCCGTAGGCGCCGAGCGAGGCGACGCCCTCCTGGATGCGGGCGCCGCCGGAGTCGTTGATGCCGATGACCGGGCAGCCGGTCTTCAGGGCGAAGTCCATCACCTTGACGATCTTCTGGCCGTAGACCTCGCCCAGCGCCCCGCCGAAGACGGTGAAGTCCTGGGAGAAGACGGCGACCGGACGGCCGTCCACCGTGCCGTAGCCGGTGACGACACCGTCGCCGTAGGGGCGGTTCTTCTCCAGGCCGAAGTTGGTGGAGCGGTGCCGGGCGAACTCGTCCAGCTCGATGAAGGAGTCCTCGTCGAGGAGCAGTTCGATCCGCTCACGGGCCGTCAGTTTGCCCTTGGCGTGCTGCTTCTCGACCGCGCGCTCCGAACCGGCGTGTGTCGCCTCGTGGACACGACGCTGGAGATCCGCGAGCTTCCCCGCGGTCGTGTGAATGTCGATCTCTTCCGGCTCGGACATCGGGATGCGGCTCCCTGCCTGCTCAAAAGGGGGGACGGTTACTCATCCGTAGCGTAGTGGGGCACCTACCAAACGGCAGTGCGGCGTACAACACACCTAGGGTGGCTTGCATGACGCCGCGAGATGCAGCAGACGAGAACAACAATCGCTGGTCCGACCTGGACCGTCCACCGCTCCAGGTGACCGGCCTGCGCAGGGCCCTGGTGCGGGACGGCGGCCAGGGGGGTCTCTACCGCGACGTCGTGGTCGTGCAGCGCACCGGCTCCACCAACTCCGACCTCGTCGCCCGCGCCCTCGCGGGGGAGGCGGACGAGGGTGCCGTCCTGGTCGCCGAGGAGCAGACGGCGGGGCGCGGGCGGCTGGACCGCCAGTGGACGGCGCCGGCGCGCTCGGGGCTGTTCTTCTCGGTGCTGCTGAAGCCCGCGGAGGTGCCGGTGGCCCGCTGGGGCTGGCTGCCGCTGCTCACGGGCGTGGCGGTGGCGACGGGGCTGGCGCGGGCGGCGGGCGTCGACACGGCCCTCAAGTGGCCGAACGACCTGCTGGTCACCGTGGACGGCGAGGAGCGCAAGGCCGGGGGCATCCTCGCGGAGCGGGCCGGCGAGGACGGTGTGGTGGTGGGCGTCGGCATCAACGTCACGCTCCGCGCGGCCGAGCTGCCGGTGCCCCAGGCGGGGTCGCTGGCGCTGGCCGGGGCGGTCAGTACGGACCGGGAGACCCTGCTGCGGGGCGTTCTGCGGCCCCTGGAGGACTGGTACGGGCGCTGGCGCGCGGCGGGCGGCGATCCGGCGGCCAGCGGCCTCCAGGAGACGTACGCGGCGGGCTGCGCGACCCTCGGGCGGACGGTGCGGGCCGAGCTGCCCGGGGACCGGTCGCTGACCGGGGAGGCGGTGGCGATCGACGGCGACGGGAGGCTGGTGATCGCCACGAAGGAGGGCGTGCGGGAGCCGGTGGGGGCCGGGGACATCGTGCACCTGCGTCCGGCGTGAGGGTCGCGGCGGCGGTGGGGACGCTCACCGGCGCTGTGCGACTGACGCGGCCGCGGCGTCCCGTAAGGGACACCACCCCGAGGTCGGCCCACCTCACGAAGTGAGCTACCGCACACCTGCCGTAGAGTTGAGGCCGGTCGGTATGCGACCGCGGTAGATCGGAAGGGCAGCAGGCGTGACCGTCGACGACACGGGCTCCGGCGAGGGCGCGGACGCCGCCGACTCCGGCGAGGACCCCCTCGCGCTGCGCCTCGAAGGCCTGATCCTCGGGGCCGAGCGCCGCTACACCCCGTTCCAGGCGGCCCGCAGCGCGGGCGTCTCCATGGAGCTGGCGTCGAGGTTCTGGCGGGCGATGGGCTTCGCGGACATCGGGCAGGCCAAGGCGCTCACCGAGGCCGACGTGCTGGCGCTGCGCCGGCTCGCGGGCCTCGTCGAGGCGGGGCTGCTCAGCGAGGCCATGGCGGTGCAGGTGGCGCGGTCGACCGGGCAGACCACCGCCCGTCTGGCGGAGTGGCAGATCGACTCCTTCCTGGAGGGGCTGACCGAGCCCCCGGAGCCGGGCATGACCCGCACCGAGGTCACGTATCCCATCGTCGAGCTGCTGCTGCCCGAGCTGGAGGAGTTCCTCGTCTACGTGTGGCGCCGCCAGCTGGCCGCCTCGGCGGGCCGGGTCGTGCAGGCCGCCGACGACGAGGAGATGGTCGACCGGCGGCTGGCCGTCGGCTTCGCCGATCTCGTCGGGTTCACCCGGCTGACCCGGCGGATGGAGGAGGAGGAGCTCGGCGAGCTGGTCGAGGCCTTCGAGACCACCGCCGCCGACCTGGTCGCGGCCCGGGGCGGCCGGCTCATCAAGACCCTCGGCGACGAGGTCCTGTACGCCGCCGACGACTCCGGTGTCGCCGCGGACATCGCGCTGCGCCTGGTGGAGACCATGGCGAACGACGAGACCATGCCGGAGCTGCGCGTCGGCATGGCCTTCGGCACCGTCACCACCCGGATGGGCGATGTCTTCGGTACGACCGTGAACCTCGCCTCCCGGCTCACCTCCATAGCCCCCCGCGACGCCGTGCTCGTCGACTCCGCCTTCGCCGAGGAGCTGATCCGCAGCGGCGAGGCGCCCGCCTCGGAGGCGGAGGCCGCCGAGGCCGCCGCGGCGGCGGAGAAGGAGGGCGAGGAGCCGCCCACCTACCGCTTCGCGCTCCAGCCGATGTGGCAGCGTCCGGTACGCGGCCTGGGCGTCGTGGAGCCATGGCTGCTGACCCGCCGCGACGTGGAGCCCTAGGAACCGCCCGGCGGACCGTCCCGCAACGCGGACTCCGAGACCCCCGCCCGCGGCGCCGCCGCCGCCCGCCGACGTCCCCGGCCTCCGGCCAGGAGGCGCCGTTACCGCGTCGCCCGTCGACGTCCGCCGGCGTCCGGCCGGGTGGTGCGCCCGCCGCGTCGCCCGCCGACGCCCGCCCCGGAGGCGCCCCCACCGTTTTGGTCGCCGACGTCCGCCGACGTCCGCCGACGTCCGCCGACGTCCGCCGGCGTCCGGCCGGGAGGTGTGCCCACCGCGTCGCCTGCCGACGTCCGCCCCGGAGGCGCCCCCACCGTTTTGGTCGCCGACGTCCGCCGCCTTCCGGCCGGGAGGTTTCCCCACCGCGTCGCCTGCCGACGTCCGTCGGCGTCCGGCCGGGAGGTGTCCCCACGGCGTTGCCCGCCGACGCCCGTCGGCGTCCGCCCCGGAGGCGCCTCCACCGTTTTGGTCGCCGACGTCCGCCGCCTTCCGGCCGGGAGGTGTGCCCACCGCGTTCTCCGTCGCGGCAGTGGCCGATCGGTCATGGCTTTGCCGGCTTGTGGTCGGACGCGTCGGACCCCGCTCACCCCGGCCGATGAGTCACCGTTGCTCTTCTGCGACGTGGTCCGCCGGGCGGCCCGTGCCGCGGGGTCGGCAGGCCCCGGCTCCCGTCTCTGCCCGGTGGCAGCACTAGCCTGCCGTGAGCGGCGTCACGCACAGGCCCACGATCGGTACGCAGACGTCGTCGCCCGGTGGGTGCGTCGCCGGTGTCGGGGTGGCGGGCGGGGCGCTGGTGGCCGGTGGGGGCGGTGGGTCCGCCGGCCGGGTCGGGGGCGCCGGGGCGGCCGTCGGGGCCGGGACCGTGCCGGGTACGGCGGTGGGGGAGGTGGAAGGCGACGCGGCGGGTACGGAGCTTGCCGTGGGGGTCGACGGTGCCGGACTCGCCGCTCCCGTGGCGGCCGCCGTCGAGGGGATGGCCGCGGCGACAGTGCCGATGGTGGCGGCCGCGTTCGCCGAGCGGGCCGTCGTCGCGTCGGCGGTCGGATCCAGCCGGGGCTCGGCCTCCGCCGCGCCGGGCGCGCCCCCGCCCCCGCCGCCGTCGGGCGCCAGCTGCACGAGGCTCAGCACACCGGCGGCCAGCGCGAGCCCTCCGGAGGCGAGCAGCGCCTTGCGGGGGCGGGGCTTGCGGTGCCGCCCCCGGTGACCGACTGCGGACGTTCCCGTCATGACCTTCCCCTCCCGTCGTGCCCCCGACACGCCATGGCGAGCGCACGTTATGCGTTCCTGTGGGGTGTGCGCCGGGAGTCTCCCGGGATGTCACCCGAACGGGGGGTTGCCGGGCCGATCGGTGCCCGGGACCCGCCGCTGCCCCTTTCCCCGGCCCGCCCCGGCTGCGATGATCGGGCCCAAGCTGTTAACCCGCGTTAACCGGAGGGTGTCGTGAGCGAGGAGCGGTTCGGGGAGTTCGTGCTGGTGCGACGGCACGGTCAGGTCGCGGAGCTGGTCCTGGACCGGCCCAAGGCCATGAACGCGGTGTCGGCGGACATGGCGCGCTCGATCGTGGCCGCGTGTGCCGCGCTGAGCGCCGACCGGGACGCCCGGGTGGTGGTGGTGACCTCCTCGCACGAGCGGGCGTTCTGTGTCGGCGCCGACCTCAAGGAGCGCAACTCCATGACCGACGCGGAGCTGGTCCGGGCGCGGCCGCTGTCGCGCGGGGCGTACACGGGCGTGCTGGAGCTGCCGATGCCGACGATCGCCGCCGTGCACGGCTACGCGCTCGGCGGCGGCTTCGAGCTGGCGCTGTCCTGCGACGTGATCGTGGCCGACGGCACGGCCGTGGTGGGCCTGCCGGAGGTGTCGGTGGGCGTGATCCCGGGGGGCGGCGGCACGCAGCTGCTGCCCCGCCGGGTCGGCGCGGCCCGCGCGGCCGAGCTGATCTTCTCGGCGCGGCGGGTGGAGGCGCCGGAGGCGCACGAGCTGGGCCTGGTCGACCAGCTGGTGGAGGCGGGGCAGGACCGGTCGGCGGCGCTGGCGCTGGCGGCCCGGATGGCGGCGAACTCGCCGGTGGGGCTGCGGGCGGCCAAGCGGGCGCTGCGGCTCGGGCAGGGGCTGGACCTGAGGGCCGGTCTCGAGGTCGAGGACGCGGCCTGGCGGTCGGTGGCCTTCTCGGGCGACCGCGCGGAGGGCGTCGCGGCCTTCAACGAGAAGCGGAAGCCGCAGTGGCCGGGCGAATAGGCGGCGACGCCCTCGTCCGGCAACACCTGTTCGCCGCACCCACGTCCCGAATGCGTCAAATCATCCCTAACCTGGAGTAATGGGTGATGACAACCGCCTCGCCGCCATAGTGGCGCTGGCGCAGGGCATGGCCGCCGCGCACACCCCGCGTGAGTGCTGGCACGCCGCCGCGACCGGTGCCTGCCGCGCCCTGGACGGCAGTTTCGCCGCACTCTCCGTGTGGGAGCGCGAACTCGGCCGGCTGCGGGTCCTCGTGAACGTCGGCGAGCGCGCCCCGGACGAGGAGGAGTTCCCGGAGACCGAGGCCTATCCGGTGCACCAGTTCCCGGAGATCACCGAGTTCCTGCACGAACGCTGGGCGGGCGGCGGCAGCCCCAACGCCTGGGTCGAGACGGCCGAGGGCACCGCCGCCGGCCGCCCCGGCTACTCGCACCGCCGCGTCGACGCCCTGCGCCGCCGGGGCCGCGGCTGCTGCCTGGTCGCCCCGATCGTGCTGCACGGCAGGGCCTGGGGCGAGCTGTACGTCGCCCGTGCCGTGCACGCCCCCGTCTTCGCCCGCGCCGACGCCGGCTTCGCCACCGTCCTCGCCTCCGTCGTCGCCGCCGGGATCGCCCAGACCGAGCGCCTGGAGGAGGCCCGCAGGCTCGCCTACACCGACGCCCTCACCGGGCTCGCCAACCGCAGGGCCGTCGACGCGCGCCTCGACGAGGCGATCGACCGGCACCGCGCGGACGGCGCCGTGGTCAGCCTGGTCGTCTGCGACCTCAACGGGCTGAAGAAGGTGAACGACACCCGCGGGCACGCCGTCGGCGACCGGCTCCTCGAACGCTTCGGCTCGGTGCTGTCCCTGTGCGGGGCGATGCTGCCGGGCGCCCTCGCCGCGCGGCTCGGCGGTGACGAGTTCTGTCTGCTTGCGGTCGGCCCGCCGGCCGACGACGTGGTCAAGGCGGCCGACGAACTGTGCCGCCGCGCCGGGGAGCTGGAGCTGGGGGAGGGGGTCGCGTGCGGGGTCGCCTCGACCGCGGATCCGATCGGTCCCGTGCGGTCCGCCCGCCGTCTGTTCCGGCTCGCGGACGCCGCCCAGTACCGTGCCAAGGCGCTGCGCGCGGACCGTCCGGTGGTGGCCGGACGGGAGGGGCCGGACGACCCCGTCGTGCGGCTGGCGGACGCGCCCCCGCCGGAGCGGGCCGAGCGGCGCAGCTTCCGGGGGCGCCGGGGACTGTGACGTAGAAGTAAGGGGCAACCCCGTACCCCACTAGTGACAGCGGCTGCATTCAGTGCTTACGATCCTGAATATGGATATGCACACTGTGGTGGTGGGGACGTCCGGTGTCACCGCGTCCGACGTTCTCGCCGTGGCACGCGGCGGCGCCCGCGTCGAGCTGTCGGCGGAGGCGGTCGCGGCGCTCGCGGCGGCCCGGGAGATCGTGGACGCGCTGGCGGCCAAGCCGGAGCCCGTCTACGGCGTCAGCACCGGCTTCGGTGCCCTCGCGACCCGGCACATCAGCCCGGAACTGCGGGCCCAGCTGCAGCGCAACATCGTCCGCTCGCACGCCGCCGGCATGGGCCCGCGCGTCGAGCGCGAGGTCGTACGGGCCCTGATGTTCCTGCGGCTGAAGACCGTCTGCTCCGGGCACACCGGTGTGCGTCCCGAGGTCGCCCAGACCATGGCCGACGTGCTCAACGCCGGCATCACCCCCGTCGTGCACGAGTACGGCTCCCTCGGCTGCTCCGGCGACCTGGCCCCGCTGTCGCACTGCGCCCTCACGCTCATGGGCGAGGGCGACGCCGAGGGCCCCGACGGGGTCGTACGGCCCGCCGGCGAGCTGCTCGCCGAGCACGGGATCGCGCCCGTCGAACTGCGCGAGAAGGAGGGGCTCGCCCTCCTCAACGGCACCGACGGCATGCTCGGCATGCTGGTCATGGCCCTCGCCGACCTGGACATGCTGTACAAGTCGGCCGACGTCACGGCCGCGTTGAGCCTTGAGGCGCTGCTCGGCACGGACAAGGTGCTCGCGCCCGAACTGCACGCCATCCGTCCGCACCCGGGGCAGGGCGACAGCGCCGCCAACATGCTCGCCGTGCTGCGGGGTTCCCAGCTGACCGGGCATCACCAGGACGACGCGCCGCGCGTCCAGGACGCGTACTCCGTGCGGTGTGCTCCGCAGGTGGCCGGGGCGGGCCGGGACACGCTCGCGCACGCCCGGCTGGTCGCGGAGAGGGAGCTGGCGTCGGCGGTCGACAACCCCGTCGTCCTGCCCGACGGACGGGTCGAGTCCAACGGCAACTTCCACGGGGCGCCCGTCGCCTACGTCCTCGACTTCCTCGCCATCGCGGTGGCCGACCTCGGGTCCATCGCCGAGCGGCGGACGGACCGGCTGCTGGACAAGAACCGCAGCCACGGGCTGCCGCCGTTCCTCGCGGACGACGCCGGTGTCGACTCGGGTCTGATGATCGCCCAGTACACGCAGGCGGCGCTGGTCAGCGAGTTGAAGCGGCTGGCCGTCCCGGCGTCGGCCGACTCGATCCCCTCCTCGGCGATGCAGGAGGACCACGTGTCCATGGGATGGTCCGCCGCGCGCAAGCTGCGCACTGCGGTGGACAACCTGGCGCGGATCATCGCCGTGGAGCTGTACGCGGCCGGCCGGGCGATCGAGCTGCGCGAGGGGCTGTCGCCCGCGCCGGCGTCGCGGGCGGTCATCGAGGCGGCGCGCTCCGCGGGGGTGCGGGGGGTCGGGCCTGACCGGTTCCTGGCGCCGGACCTCGCGGCTGCGGAGGAGTTCGTGCGGGGCGGGGGGGTCGTCGCCGCGGCGGAGACGGTGACCGGGGCGCTGCGGTAGGTCGTTCCGTGCGGGTGCGTGGGGGCTGGTCGCGCAGTTCCTCCCCCAGCCTTCGGCCGGGGGGACCCCCAGCGCCCCTGAAGGGGCGCTCCAGAAGCGCCCCTTTCAAGCACCAGTCAGTTCAGCTTTGCCGACTGGGCCTTGATGACCGCCGGGGGGACGCCGTAGGTCTTCCCGGCCATCATCGCGCCGATGTTCATCGTGAAGTACGTCGCGAGGGTGTTGCCGTGGCGGACCACCTCCGCGTGCAGGGGGGCCTTGTCGCCGTCCATGTCGGTGGTCGCCGTGAAGGCCACCGACTCGTCGCCCGTGCCCGAGGGCTTGACCGGCGTCACCTTCGTGATCTTCTGCTCGTCGCCGGCGGTGCCGCCCGTGAAGCCGGCGGCGCAGTCCTTCAGCGCGGCGGAGACCGCCTTCACGGCGTCCTCGGCGCCCCGGCCGTCGTACGACGACAGGTCCAGGGACGTGACGTCCAGGTCCAGCGAATCCTTGAGCGCGCTCTGGAAGGTGCCGTCGGCCATGTCGTCGAGGGACGTGGCCTTGTCGGTCGGGTCCTTCCTGTCCTCCCGTACCGTGCGGCCGATCTCGGCGGGCGCGTCGGTGGGGGCGAGGCCGGTGAGGACGTAGGCCAGCGGACGGCACTTCTCGTCGCTCGTCCTTATCCTGCCCCTGACCGCGGCCCCCTCGCCGAGCGCGTTGACCTTGTAGCCGTCCACCTCGCCCTGGGCGAGGATCCGCTGCTTCAACTGCGCGGCGGTCAGCGCCCGTACGGACGGCGAGGCGGCCTTCGAAGCGGGGTCGTCCTTCGAACCGCCCCCGGAGCAGCCCGTGATGAGGGCGAGGGACAGTGCGCCGCCGACGGCGAGGGCGCAGCTCCGCACGCCCGATGATCTCTTCATGGGAGGACTGTGAGACGCCGGTCAAGGGACGGTCAAGTTGTTTAGAACTCCAGTCGTTCCCGGCGCACCGAGTAGACCACGAAGCCCGCGCCGACCGCGAGGAAGAGGCTGCCGCCGACGACGTACGGGGTGGTGTTCGGGCTGCCGGTGTCGGCGAGCCGGGTGGCGTCCCCGGTGGCCTCGGACGTCGCCTCGGACAGCGCTCTGGCCTGCTGGGTGACCTGGGTCGCGGCGCCCTCCGACGTGCTGGTTCTCGCCGGGGCGTCCTGCGACGCGTTGGCGGACGGGACGAACCACAGTGCGCACAGGAGCGTGCCTGCGGCGGTGGCGGTCAGCAACGGGCGGCGAGCGGATGACACGGAATATCGATCCCCTTGTGACGCTGGCGAATTGGCCGTGTGGGCAGATGTTAGTGAAAATCGCGGGTCACAGGAAAGTCACGGGAGGTTTCAGTCGTACGCTCCGGGCATGAGCACTCCAGAGACATCACGTTTTGTACGGCTTCGGGTGGAGCTGGTCCTCGAGGTCGAGGACGCCGACGAGGTCACCAAGGCCGCGTTGCGCCGTATCGCCGAGGACCCCGAGCTGCCCGCCGAGGAGCGGACGCACGCCGAGATCGCTGTGACGGAAGACACCGCCGAGGCCGTTGCCTATCTGGTGGACCCGTTCGACCTGGTCAGCGAGGTGCCCGGCATCGAGCTCCAGCAGGCGTCCTGGTCCACCGAGCGGATTTCCTACGATCCGGATTCGCCGGAGTGGGATCTCGACGAGGATGATGACGAGGACGACGAAGAAGAGGACGGCATCGGCTGAGCGATCCGGGGAACCAGTGACCCCGGACGGCGGTCGCCGTCCGGGGTCTTGTCGTCCCAGAGGGCGCTCGGACCGGCCCCTCGCGCACCGGCCGCCCCCGCGGACGTGGTGTGCCCCACAGATCCGAAGAATGCGGAACGGGACGACGCAGCCGTAGCGTTGAGGCTCTCTGGCGGGGACTCCCGGTGTGTTCGCGGACTCGGCAACGATGGAGAAGCGTGTGATGACGGACAGTAAGCGGCGCAAGGGCCTGGTGGCCGCGTCCGCTCTGCTCGGTGGTGTTCTGGTGCTCACGGCGTGTTCCGGGAGCGACGACAAGGCGTCCGGCGGCGGCAGCAGCACCCAGGCCCAGGCGGACGAGGCCGCGGCCAAGAAGTCGTCGCAGGCCGACATCACGATCACACCCAAGGACGGGTCGAGCAACGCGTCCATCAACAACTCGGCCGCCGTCACCGTCAGCAAGGGCACCCTCACCGGTGTCACCATGACCACCGCCGACGGCAAGGCGGTCTCCGGCGCGCTGTCCGCCGACAAGAAGAGCTGGAAGCCGTCCGTCCAGCTGGAGCGGTCCACCACCTACAAGGTCGCCGCCGAGGCCAAGGACTCCGCCGGGCTGGTCGCGCACGAGAACGCGTCCTTCACCACGGTCTCGCCGGCCAACAGCTTCATAGGCACCTTCACGCCGGAGGACGGTTCGACCGTCGGCGTGGGCATGCCCGTGTCGATCAACTTCGACAAGCAGATCACCAACAAGGCCGCCGTCCAGAAGGGCATCACGGTCAGCACCACCAGTGGCCAGGAGGTCGCCTGCCACTGGTTCTCCACCCAGCGCATGGACTGCCGTCCCCAGGACTACTGGAAGGAGAACTCCACCGTCACGCTGAAGCTGGCGCTCGACGGTGTCGAGGGCGCCTCCGGTGTCTACGGAGTCCAGCAGAAGACGGTCACCTTCCACATCGGCCGCAACCAGGTCTCCTACGTCGACGCGAAGACCAAGGAGATGAAGGTCACCCAGGACGGCAAGACCATCAAGACCATCCCGATCTCCGCGGGTTCGCCGGAGCACAAGACGTACCAGGGCGTCATGGTGATGTCCGAGAAGTTCAAGGAGACGCGCATGAACGGCGCGACCGTGGGCTTCACCGACAGCGACGGCAAGGGCGAGTACGACATCAAGGACGTGCCGCACGCCATCCGCCTCACCAGCTCCGGCACTTTCCTGCACGGCAACTACTGGGGCGCCAAGTCCGTCTTCGGCAGCGTGAACACCAGCCACGGCTGCGTCGGCCTGTCCGACACCAAGGGCGCCGACGACACCAGCACGCCCGCCTACTGGATGTACACCCACTCGATCGTCGGTGACGTCGTGGTCATCTCCAACACCGGCGACAAGACGGTGGCCCCCGACAACGGCCTCAACGGCTGGAACATGAACTGGGCCGCCTGGAAGGCCGGTTCGGCCGTCTAGACCCGCCCGGGCGGCCTCGACGCACAGCCGCCGCACAGCTCGCCGGTGCCGTCCCCAGGGGCGGCACCGGCGTTTCCGGGGTCCGTCACAGCCTTCTCATGGTTCTCTTATTTCGGCCTTAGTGAGCCATCACGGTGCGTCCCTACCGTGCGGTCATGTTCTTCACCTACCTGAGGCGCGAACTGCGCCGCCGCAGAAAAGCGGCTCTCGTGGTCGCCTCCGGCCTCGCGCTGGGCATCGCACTGGTCATCGTGGTCACCTCCGTGTCCAACGGCATGGGGAAGGCGCAGGACAAGGTCCTCCAGTCGCTGTACGGCCTGGGCACGGACATGACGGTCACCAAGGCCGCCTCCGCGACCACGGGCAGCTCCCAGCGGCCGCGTTTCAACTTCGACGCGCAGAACAACGGTTCGCCGAAGACGCAGAGCAGCGACCGTGTCCTGGTGCAGGGCTTCACCACCCTCGCCTCCTCGACCGTCGGCAAGGTCGCCGACCAGAAGGGCGTCTCGACCGCGGTCGGCGGACTGAGCCTCAACGTGGTGAAGATCAGCGGTCAGTTCACCCGGGGGCAGTTCCAGCAGAACCGGAACTCCGGCAGCGGCGGGGGGTTCGGCGAGCGCGGTGGCGGCACCGGGGCGCCGCAGGGCGAGGTCCGCGGCGGCGGCGCCAACTTCGACGTCAACAGCTACAGCGTCTTCGGCACCGACGTCGCCAACGCCGACCTCGGCCCGCTGACCTCGTCGAAGATCACCAGCGGCCGTACCTTCCGGACGAGCGAGGCCGACGCGAAGGTCGCCGTCGTCGACTCGGCCTACGCCAAGGAGAAGAAGTACAAGGTCGGCTCCACGGTCACCGTCAAGAGCGTCACGTTCAAGGTGATCGGCATCGCCACCGCCAGCTCCGGTGACTCCGCGGCGAACCTCTACATCCCGTTGCAGCAGGCCCAGACGCTGGCCGGCGCGAAGAACAAGGTCACCACGATCTACGTCAAGGCGACCGACTCCCAGCAGATCGACAGCGTCAAGAGCGCCATCCAGAAGAACGTCTCGGGTACGACCGTCACCACCTCCGCCGACCTCGCCAAGACGGTGTCCGGCTCGCTGTCCACCGCCTCCAGCCTCGCCACCAACGTCGGCAAGTGGCTCTCCGTCGCGGTGCTGGTGGCCGCGTTCCTGGTGGCCGGTCTGCTCACCTCCTCGGCGGTCTCCCGGCGCGTCCGCGAGTTCGGCACGCTGAAGGCGCTGGGCTGGAAGTCCGGCCGGGTCACCCGGCAGGTCATCGGCGAGGCCATGGTCAACGGTCTGGTCGGCGGCGCCCTCGGCATCGCGCTCGGCCTGGCGGGCGCGTACGTCGTCACCGAGATCAGCCCCACCCTGCAGGCCTCCCTCGGCGGCGGGAACGCGGGCGGCGGCCCCGGCGGTGGCGGTGGGTTCGGCGGTGGCGGCGGCTTCGGCCCCGGCCGGCAGGCCGCGAAGACCCTGGAGGTCGCCCTGACGGCCCCGGTCAGCGTGACGACGATCGTCCTCGCGGTGGCCCTCGCGGTGGCCGGCGGCCTGATCGCGGGCGCGTTCGGAGGCTGGCGCGCGTCACGGCTCCGCCCTGCGGACGCACTGCGGCGCGTCGAGTAGCCGACGTGCCCCGCAAGGGGCGCGGGGAACTGCGCGAACAACCCCCACCGGTCCGCAGCCGACAAGCGGCCGCCCCACCCCAGTACCTTCAGGAGCCCCCATGTACGAACTCAGAAACGTCACCAAGCTCTACGCACGCGGCAAGGACCCCGTCCGCGCCCTCGACGGCATCGACCTGACCATCGCCGACGGCGACCGCCTGGTCATCCAGGGCCCCACCGGCGGCGGCAAGTCCACCCTCCTGCAGATGCTCGGCGGCCTGGACCGCCCCACCTCCGGCGAAGTCGTCCTGGACGGCACCGACTTGGCCAAGCTCTCCGAGACGAAGCTCACCTCGGTCCGCAGCGCGAACATCGGCTTCGTCTTCCAGTCCTTCAACCTGATCCCGACGCTCACCGCCCAGGAGAACGTCGAGACCGCCCTCGTCCCCCTCGGCGTCAGGACCAAGGACCGCCGGGAACGCGCCGCCGAGGCGCTCACGTCCGTCGGTCTCGGCGAACGCCTCGGCCACCTCCCCGGCGAGATGTCCGGCGGCCAGCAGCAGCGCGTCGCCATCGCCCGGGCCCTCGTCAAACAGCCCAAGGTGCTGCTCGCCGACGAGCCGACCGGCAACCTCGACGAGGGCATGCGCGACGAGATCATGGACGTACTGGAGCGCATGTGGAAGGAGCACGGGCTGACCTTCATCATGGTCACCCACGACTCCGCGATCGCGAAGAAGGCCCCGCGCCTCGCGACCCTCCGCAAGGGCAGGATCACCGTCAAGGAGAACGCCGGCGCATAACACCGAACTCCCGCGCACAACCGCGCGGTTGTGTAACGGTGTCCGCCCCGGCCGGTAACAAATCTCTCGCTCTCTTCTTACCGCTCTCTCATCTCTTGAGCCCCCTGATCACCCCCCGGCATACTCCGTGTCCGGGGGGTTGACGTACGCACGTACGAGACTGCCCCCGACCGGGTGAACGGGGAATTCGCCCGGCACACCGTCTCCCAGGGGGAGTCTTGCGCAGACAAGTGAAAAGAGCCGCGGCGGCCACGGTGGCCACCGCGGCCGCCGTCGCCCTCGCCGCGGGCATGACCAGCCCGGCGTCGGCGAAGCCGGAACAGCGCCCGGCAGCGGCCGTCGCCGCGGCCCGCGCCTCGCTCGCCGGCAAGCAGCACGTCACCCTGATCACCGGTGACCGCGTCACCCTCGACGCCAAGGGCCGCGTCGTCGGCCTGGAGCGGGCGAAGGGGCGCGAGCACATACCGTTCCGGATCAGCAAGGTCGACGGGCACACCCTCGTCGTGCCCGGTGACGCCGTCCGGCTGGTGGCCTCCGGAAAGCTGGACCAACGGCTTTTCGACGTCACCGAGTTGAACAAGGCCGCCACCCGCAGGGCGCAGAGGAACGGCCTGAAGGTCATCGTCGGCTACAGCGGTGCCGCCACCACGGCCAAGGCCGACGTGCGGGACGCGGGCACCCTGCGGCACAGCCTCAAGGCCCTCAACGCGGACGCCGTGCAGACCCCGGTCAAGGAAACGCCCGAGCTGTGGGACGCGGTCACCAACGGCGACAAGGCGGCCGCCGGCATCGCGCACGTCTGGCTCGACGGCGTCCGCAAGGCCGCCCTCGACAAGTCCGTGCCGCAGATCGGCGCCCCCGCGGCGTGGGCGGCCGGCTACAACGGCAAGGGCGTGAAGATCGCCGTCCTGGACACCGGTGTGGACACCACCCACCCGGACCTCAAGGACCAGGTGATCGCCTCCAAGAACTTCACCACGGCCGCCGACGCCTCGGACCACTTCGGCCACGGCACGCACGTCGCGTCCATCGCGGCCGGCACCGGCGCCAAGTCGCACGGCAAGTACACGGGTGTCGCACCCGGCGCCAAGATCCTCAACGGCAAGGTCCTCGACGACACCGGCTCCGGTGACGACTCCGGGATCCTCGCCGGCATGGAGTGGGCGGCGGCCGAGGGCGCCGACGTCGTCAACCTCAGCCTCGGCGGCTACGACTCCCCGGAGATCGACCCGCTGGAGGCGGAGGTCAACAAGCTCTCCGCGGAGAAGAACATCCTGTTCGCGATCGCCGCGGGCAACGAGGGCCCCCAGTCGATCGGTTCGCCCGGCAGCGCGGCCGCCGCGCTCACCGTCGGCGCCGTCGACGGCAACGACAAGCTCGCCGACTTCTCCTCCACGGGACCCGCGGCCGACGGCTCCATCAAGCCGGACGTCACCGCCCCGGGCGTCGACATCACCGCCGCCGCGGCCAAGGGCAGCGTCATCGACCAGGAGGTCGGCGAGAACCCGGCCGGCTACCTGACGATCTCCGGGACGTCGATGGCCACCCCGCACGTCGCGGGCGCCGCCGCGATCCTCAAGCAGGAGCACCCCGACTGGGGCTACCAGGAGCTGAAGTCGGCCCTGACCGGCTCCGCGAAGGGCGGCAAGTACACGCCGTTCCAGCAGGGTTCGGGCCGGATCGCGGTCGACAAGGCGATCAAGCAGACCGTGCTCGCCGAGCCGTCGTCGATCAACTTCGGTGTGCAGCAGTGGCCGCACACCGACGACACCCCGGTCACCAAGCAGCTGACCTACCGCAACGTCGGCACCAAGGACGTCACCCTCAGCCTCACCTCGTCCGCCATCGACCCCAAGGGCGCGGCGGCCCCGGCCGGCTTCTTCTCGCTGGACGCGACCAAGGTGATCGTCCCGGCGGGCGGCACGGCCTCGGTCGGCGTCACCGTCAACACCAAGCTGGGCGGCACCCTCGACGGCGCCTACTCGGCGTACGTGACGGCGACCGGCGGCGGCCAGAGCGTCCGCACGGCGGCCGCGGTCCAGCGCGAGGTGCAGTCGTACAGCGTCACGGTCAAGCACATCGGGCGGGACGGCAAGCCGGCGGGGCTCTACAACACGAGTCTGCTGGGCTACTCGGGCCTCGGCAACGGCAGCGGGATCAACGTGCCGGTGTCCGACACCGGGACCGCCACCTTCCGGGTGCCCAAGGGCACGTACCTGCTCGACGCCTGGATCGCCAAGGACTTCACCACCTTCGACGGCGGCCTCGACTGGCTGGTCCAGCCGAAGCTGAGCGTCACCAAGGACCTCACGGTCACCGTCGACGCCCGCACCACCAAGGCGTCCGACATCACCGTGCCGGACGCGGCGGCCACGTCGAACTTCGCGACGGTCGACTACATGTACGACCCGGCGGGCATCGGCATCGGGGCCGGCTTCGACACCTTCGACAAGATCAGGACCGCCGGTCTGGGACCGGACGTCAGCGGCCTGACGCAGACCTGGAGCGGCCAGTTCGTCAAGGGCGGCGGCGAGGAGTACGACGTCGCCACCAGCGCCCAGGTCAAGAGGTTCCAGGGCGGCAAGGTCCGGCACTTCAAGGCCGGCGAGCTGGCCACGGTGCGCAACACCCTCGGCGCCTCCGCCCCCGGCAAGACCGGAGCGGTCAGCCCCTGGGGTGTCGTCGGCGAGGACATCGTCATCGGCCTCGGGGTCGAGCAGAAGCTGCCCGCCACCCGCACCTTCCACGTCTCCACCGTCGACGGCGCCCAGTGGGCCTTCGACGCCACGCAGTACAGCGGACACGACGCGCAGGGTCTGCCGATCGCCGACGCCGGCTACTCACAGGACGGCATGCAGGCGTACAAGGCGGGCCGTACCTACCGGAACACCTTCAACACCGCGGTCTTCGGACCGCACCTGACCTCGCAGTACGGCCTGTACCGCGACGGCAACCAGATCTTCGGCGTGATCCCGCTGTTCTCCGACAGCGCGAAGCACCCGGGGTCCTCCGACTTCCTGTCGGTGAACACCACCCTGTACCGCAACGGCACCAAGGTGGGCTCCAACAAGGACCCGCTGTTCGGTGACGGCGTGTTCAACGTGCCGTCCGGTGACGCCGAGTACAAGCTGACCACCTCGGTCATCCGCTCGGTCAAGGTCGCCGCCGCCTCCACCCGGATCGACGCGAGCTGGACCTTCCACTCGAAGAAGCCGGGCAGCAACACCCCGTTGGCCCAGCTGCCCGCCTCCACGGTCCACTTCGGCGCCACGACCGGCCTCGACAGCCGCGTCGCCGCCGGCAGGACGGTCACCTTCCCGGTCACCGTCGAGGGCGCGGCCGCCGGCCGCAACCTGAAGTCCCTGGTGGTCTACGTGTCGTACGACTACGGCAAGACCTGGAAGAAGCTGACGGTCAGCCACGGCAGGATCACCGTCAAGAACCCGGCCAAGGGCAAGGCCATCTCGTTCCACGCCAAGATCGCCGACAAGAAGGGCAACAAGTCGACGATCTCGATCTACAACGCGTACTACGCCAAGTGAGCGCGTCGGTCGCCGAGTAGGACCACAGCGAGCGGCCCGCCGGAAGCGCGGCTTCCGGCGGGCCGTTCCCCCTGTCCGGGCCGGTCAGGCCTGCGGGACGGGCCGGTTCGCGTCCGTGCCCCAGCTGGCCAGCAGCCGCAGTGCCTCCGCCGACGCCGAGCCCGGTTCCGCGTGGTAGGTGACCAGCGCCTGGTCCTGGTCGCCGGCCATCCGGAACGACTCGTAGTGGAGGGACATTCCGCCCACCAGCGGATGGTGCATCCGCTTCACCCCGTACGACTTCTCCTTGACGTCGTGCGTCGCCCACAGCCGCCGGAACTCCTCGCTCTTCACGGAGAGTTCGCCCACCAGCGCGGACAGCCGGGGATCGTCGGGATAGCAGCCCGCGTCCATCCGCAGCTGGCACACGATGTCGATGGCCTTCTGCTCCCACTCCACGAACAGATCGCGGTAGTCGGGACGCAGGAACGTCAGCCGCGCCCAGTTGCGCTCCGCGGCGGGCAGCTCCGCCCAGTCGCCGAAGAGCGCCGCCGCCATCCGGTTCCACGCCAGGATCTCCGAGCGCCGGCCCACGATGTACGCCGGTACGCCCTCCATCGCGTCCAGCAGCTCCGCCAGCGGTGCCCGCACCTGCTGCGGCCGCCCCGACGCCTTCTTCTTGTGCTGCTTGCCCTTGGCGAGGTGGATGAGGTGCGCGTGCTCGGCGTCGGAGAGCCGCAGCGCACGGGCGATGGAGTCCAGCACCTCCGCCGAAACGTTCCGCCCGTTGCCCTGTTCGAGGCGCGTGTAGTACGCCACCGACACCCCGGCCAGCTGCGCCAGCTCCTCCCGCCTGAGCCCCGGCACCCTGCGGTGCCGCCCGAAGTCCGGCAGCCCCACGTCCGAGGGGCGCAGCCGGGCCCGCCGGGTGCGCAGGAACTCACTGAGCTCGGCCCGCCGGTCCAGGGGCACGGCGGGGGAGGCGGGGGGCAGGGACTGGTCTTCCATACCTCCAGTATTCACGGACGTACGCACCGGAACCTGACCCCGCCAGTGGTAGGCACGGCAGACGTACGCAGAGGCGGGGGCTGGGTGACGGACGTAGCGTGGTGGAGGCTGGCAGCGTGCCCGGGACGGGACAAGGCACCCGGGCGCGAAGACGTCTTTTAGGAGAACCCCCCTCATGACCACTGTTGCTGCTTACGCCGCGCCCGCCGCCAAGGCTCCGCTGGAGCGGACCACGATCGAGCGGCGCGCGGTCGGTGAAAACGACGTCCTCATCGACGTCGAGTTCGCCGGTATCTGCCACTCCGACATCCACCAGGCCCGCGAGGGCTGGGGTACGGCGATCTTCCCGATGGTGCCCGGTCACGAGATCGCGGGCGTCGTCTCCGAGGTGGGCCCGGGTGTCACCAAGTACGCGGTGGGGGACCGGGTGGGCGTCGGCTGCATGGTCGACTCCTGCCGCGAGTGCGACAACTGCAAGGCCGGCCTCCAGCAGTACTGCACCGGCGGCGGCCCCACCTGGACCTACAACGCCGTCGGCAAGGACGGGCAGCCCACCTACGGCGGTTACTCACAGAAGATCGTCGTCGACGAGAACTACGTCGTCCGCATCCCCGACGGCCTCGCGCTCGACGTCGCCGCCCCCCTCCTGTGCGCCGGCATCACCACGTACTCCCCGCTGAAGCACTGGAACGCCGGTCCCGGCAAGAAGGTCGCGGTCGTCGGTCTCGGCGGCCTGGGCCACATGGGCGTGAAGATCGCCGCCGCGCTCGGCGCCGAGGTCACCGTGCTCTCCCAGTCCCTCCGCAAGAAGGACGACGGCCTGAAGCTGGGCGCCACGCACTACCACGCGACCAGCGACCCGAAGACCTTCGAGGAGCTCAAGGGCACCTTCGACATCATCCTCAACACCGTCTCGGCCCCGCTGGACTTCGACGCCTACCTGTCGCTGCTGCGCACCGACGGCGCCATGGTGAACGTGGGCATCCCGGAGGAGCCGGTCCACATCCTCCTGTCCTCCGTGTTCGGCAACCGACGCAGCCTGAGCAGCTCCGGCATCGGCGGTATCCCGGAGACCCAGGAGATGCTCGACTTCTGCGCCGAGCACAACCTGGGCGCCGAGATCGAACTCATCCGCGCCGACCAGATCAACGAGGCCTACGACCGGGTCGTGAACAGCGACGTCCGCTACCGCTTCGTGATCGACACGGCGACCATCTGAGTCGGCGCTCCCGCCCGCGGCCGAGCGGGCGGGGCCGCGGGGACCGCCGACCGGGCCAGCCGGTCGGCGGTCCTCCATGACGGTGCGGCTGACCTGGACGGTGCCGGGAGTACGTTGGACAGGAGGAGGTGCCCACGATGACCGTGAACCTGAACCACACCATCGTCGCCGCACACGACAAGCGCGCGTCGGCCAGGTTCCTCGCCGACGTCCTCGGACTACAGGTCAGCCCGGACTACGGCCCGTTCGTCCCGGTCACCCTGCCGAACGGCGTCACCCTCGACTACATGGACGCGCCGGGGAGCATCCCGACGCAGCACTACGCCTTCCTGGTCTCCGAGGACGACTTCGACGAGATCTTCAGCCGCATCCGGGAGGCCGGCCTCGACTACTGGGCGGATCCGTCCCACAGCCGTCCCGGCGAGATCAACACCAACGACGGCGGCCGCGGCACCTACTTCGACGACCCCAACGGCCACCGCCTGGAGGTCCTCACCCGGCCCTACGGAGGCGGCGGCTGAGTCCCCCGGCAGCTCAGGCGCGCAGCCCCTTGAGGCCGTCCTGCGCTGCCATGACCAGTTCGACACCGCGGTTGTCGGCGGCGGGTTCGCGCATCTGGTTCGTCACGTAGGCCATCGCCAGCCGTTCGCCCGGGTCCACCCAGACCAGGGCACCGCCCCAGCCGCCCCAGCCCAGGGCGTCGCCGAACAGGCCGTAGCCGAGGCCGTACCGGCACGGCATGCCGAGGACCCGGTCCGTCCCCTCGAACTGCACTCGGCGCGCCCGCTCGCAGCCCGCCGGGGACAGCACCCGCACCCCGCCGACGGTTCCCCCGCAGGCGAGCAGGGACTGGACGAGGGCGACCGAGCGGGCGTTGCCGAAGCCGCTCGCCGCCGGGATCTGGGCCCGCCGCCAGGCGATGCTGTTGCCGTCCCGGAGGCGGAGCGCGGTGGCGGCGGAGGGGGCCGTCGCGTCGCGGCCCGGCGAACCGGCCGTGTAGTCCTCGTCCCGGCCCGGCGGCGGCACGGTGAGCGCGACCCGCCGGTCGTGCTCCGCGCCCAGCCCGATGTGGAAGTCCGCACCGAGCGGCCCCGCCACCTCGGCGGCGAAGAACTCACCCACGCTCCGCCCGGTGATCCGGCGCACCACTTCACCCACCAGGAACCCCTGGGTGAGCGAGTGGTACCCGGCCGCGGTGCCCGGCTCCCACTGCGGGGCCTGACGGGCGAGCCGCGCCGTGGCGGACGCCCAGTCGTACAGCTCCTCGACCGGTCCCTCCCAGTCGGGCAGCCCGGCGGTGTGCGACAGCAGGTGCCGTACCAGCACGTTCTCCTTGCCGGCCGCGGCGAACTCGGACCAGTGGCGGGCGACCGGCGCGTCCGGGTCCAGTTCGCCCCGGTCGATCAGCACGAGCGCGGACAGCGCGGTCATCGTCTTGGTCACGGAGTACACGTTGACGATCGTGTCCCGCTCCCACGGCCGGGCCCGCCCGCCGTCGGCGAACCCGCCCCACACGTCCACCACGGCCTGCCCGTCCACGAAGACCGCGACGGCACCTCCCGCGTCCCCCGCGTCCAGCAGTCCGGACAGCAGGTCCGGCACAGCCGCGAACAGTTCGTCGTACGAGCCCTGGATGTCGGCCATGCCCGCCATTCAGCACCCTCGGCCGGACCGGGGCAACCCGTTTTTCCCGTCCCGGCACGGGGTGCGCTTCCTTCGCCGCCGGGAGGTGGAATCGTCCGGAACCCTCGAGTGTTGAGGGGGGTGGTTGACCCAGCTGAGAGAAATTGGAGGGGCCGCGATGGCTGCGCAGACGCAGAGGGCCGTGCTGGCGGGCGGATGCTTCTGGGGGATGCAGGACCTGATCCGCCGGCTCCCGGGCGTGACCGCGACCCGGGTCGGCTACACCGGGGGTGACGTGCCGAACGCGACGTACCGGAACCACGGCACGCACGCGGAGGCCATCGAGATCCTCTTCGATCCCGAGCAGACGGACTACCGCGCGATCCTGGAGTTCTTCTTCCAGATCCACGACCCGAGCACCAGGAACCGCCAGGGCAACGACATCGGCCTCAGCTACCGCTCGGCGATCTACTACGTGGACGACGAGCAGAAGCGGATCGCCGAGGACACCATCGCGGACGTGGACGCCTCCGGGCTGTGGCCCGGCAAGGTCGTCACCGAGGTGGAGCCGGTGGGGCCGTTCTGGGAGGCGGAGCCGGAGCACCAGGACTACCTGGAGCGCTACCCGGACGGCTACACCTGCCACTTCCCCCGCCCCGGCTGGCGCCTGCCGGCCCGCGCGGAGGGCTGAGCACCCACCCCGCGCGAGTGGTGTCCCGACCGGCTGCGACACTTCCGTCATGGACACCACACCGGAGCGGATCAGTGCCCGGACAGCGGCCGCGTGGACGGTCGCACTCGCGGTTCTCGGAGGTATCACCGGTTACGTGTGGGACGGGCCGTTCCTCGCCGTCACCTGCGCCCTCTCCCTCGGGGGCGGTGGCGCTCTGGGGTCGGTCCTGTCCCGCCGGCACATGATCGCGACCATTCGGGAGGGCCAGGGCCGGGCCGCCGCGCTCGGATACGCCGACGGGATCGCCGACATGATGCTGCTCGGGATATCGGCGTACCGGGACGCCGTCTTCCCGCTGTCGGGACCCGACGCGGTGGACGCGGCCGAGCGTCTGGCCCGCCGCACCGCCGCCTACCGCCTCACGGCCGCCGAGGGGCTGCCCCACCGGATCCGCACGGCCGCCGCCACCGCCCTCGCGGCGATCGACGACCGGCGCGACGACGAGAGCCGGTCCGCCCTGGCGGACCTCATGAAAGCCGTCCGGGAACCGCGCCGGGAGGGGTGAGGCGCACGCCGCTCGCGGCGGGCGTCAGAGGCGGCTGTACTCGTCGATGTCCTCGGTGAACTCCTCGATCGTGTGCGGGGTGAGGGTCGGCCGGGTGTCGGCGATGGCGGTCATGTAGTCCTCGGTGGTGGCCGCTCGTCCCTGGCGGTGCGCGACCTCGTGCTCGAACGCCGCCTGGGCGCCCTTGCGGGCGGCGAACTCGATGTCGGCGGGGGTGAACAGCTCGCTGGCCGCGACCAGCCGGCCCACGTCCACCGACTGGGCCGAGCCCCTGAGATAGCGGGCCCAGATCGCCGCGCGGGCGGCGGGGTCCGGCGGGCCGATGGGAATGACGTAGTCGAACCGGCCCGGTCGCAGGAACGCCGCGTCCAGGGAGCGCACCGAGTTGGTGGCGCAGGCCAGCAGCCGCGCGTCGTGCTCGCGGAAGACGGGGATGAGCTTGAGCAGTTCGTTGGTCACCCCGTGTCCGGGGTCGACCGCCTTCCCGGAGCGGACCCCGGCGATCTCCTCCACCTCGTCGATGAAGAGCAGCACGGAATCCAGTTCCGCGAGGTCCGCGAAGGCCTCCCGCAGCGCGACGGCCAGTCCCCCGTCCGTGCCGGCCGCCAGCCGGGACGGGAAGAGTTCCACGAACGGCCAGCCGAGCCGCGAGGCCACCGCCTTGGCGAAACTGGTCTTTCCGGTGCCGGGCGGCCCGAACAGGATGATCGACTTGGGCGGGACGACGCCGTAGCGGTCCGCCAGGGCCGGTTCGGTCAGCGGCAGCACCACCCGGCGTTCGACGATCTGCTTCTCCCGCTCCATGCCGGCCATCGCGTCCCAGAGCCCCTCGGGAAGCATGCGGCCGCCCACCGCCGCGAGGACGTCGGCGCCCGCGGCACCGGGCGGTTCCAGCTTCTCGTAGTAGGTCAGGTCGGTCCGGGACCGGTAGCCGGAGTTCTCCAGTGCCTTCGTCCCGGCGGCTCCGGCCGGCAGCAGCGCGCTGACGTGGCGCACCCCCAGGCTCCGCAGGCGGCGCTCCAGCTCGGCGAGCAGAGCGCTGCCGATCCCGCGCTCGCGCCATCGCGCGGCGAGCGCCACCAGCAGGATCCAGCCCCGCTTGGCGTGGGCCTGCGCCACGGCCATGCCCACCAGTTGGTCACCGACCACCGCGACCACCGCCGTCTGACCGGCCTTGGCCGCGGCCATCACCTCGGAGACCGGGAACACCCGCTGCTCGTCGGCCTGGCGGCTCTGGTCCCAGATCTGGATCGCCTGGTCGAGATCGTCGTCGTGATAGTCACGCAGATGCCAAGCGGGCATCGGCACCACCTCACCCGGCGCGGGGGTCCCATTGTTCCCCACGGGGTGCCGCACGGCACGTCGGTCGCCCTCAGCTCCGCAGTGTCGCCGGGCTCCCGCCGTTCGCCTCGTAGCCCGCCACCGCCAGCGCGCGGTAGAGGGCGAACTCGGCGGCCGGGTCGGCCGACAGCGTCCAGGGCAGGGCCCCCACGTGCCCGTCGACGCGTATCAACTCGTCCATGGCTTCCGACCAGCGCTCCGAGCGCACCAGGAAGAAGACCAGCAGATGCCGGACATGGGCGAGCATCGGGTCGTCCTGCCGTGCCGAGCGCACGGCGTGCAGGGCGCCGTGCACCGCCTTGGTGACGACCTCGCTCCGGTAGAAGCTCGCCACCAGGTTGACCTCGGGCAGGTGCTCGAAGACGGCGAACAGCGGCAGCGCGGCCAGCAGCGAGCCCCGCGGGGCACGGGCGGCGGCGGCCTCGGCGAAGGAGTACGCCAGCTCACGGGAACCGTGCCACTTCTCGCACCAGTAGTGCAGCGCCGCCAGGTGCGCCCCCATGTGCGCGGGCGCGCGGTCCAGGATCTTCAGCCACAGCTTCTCGAACTCGGCCTGCGAGTAGTTCAGCCCGCGGGCCACCGACAGCTCGATGACGTACGGCACCGGGTCACCGGGGGACAGCAGCGCCGCCTGCCCGCAGGCGTCCCTGGCCTCCTCCATGATGATCCGGAAGTCGTCGGTGCCCGGAGCCGACGTCCGCCACGCCTGCTGCACCAGGAACTCGGCGTGCACGGCGGCGCCGCCCGCGTCCTTGGGCTGCTCGGCCCGCCACACCCGCAGCCACTGCCCACCCGGTGTCTCGTGGACCCCGCCGGGCCGCTCCTTGAGCTCCAGTGCCGCCGCGCCGGCGAAGGCCTGGACGCGCTGCCAGCGCACCTCGCCGTCGGTCTCCGTGCCCGCGAGCAGCTGGGCGGCGGCCCGGTGGTCCTGGGTGCGCTGCACCACGTCGAGGACGTCGAGCAGGTCCTGGTCGGGACCCGGCATACGGACGTCCAGGTCCTCCTCGCGCACGAAGCCGTAGTCCGCCGGGTCGGCGGCGTCCGGGTGGCTCGGGTGGACCCGCTCGATCACGCCGCGCCGCCGCCGCAGGACGGGGAGCAGCACGAAACTGAGCAGGAGCGCCGCCATCAGGGCCCAGAGAATCGCCATGCGTCAAGCGAACCAGACGGGGCCGACCATTGGCCAACCGGTGCCGCGGCCTGTGGACAACGCGTCGGGCGCGCGGGAGCACTAGGCTCATGACTCATGAGCGACAGGCACATCAGTCAGCACTTCGAGACGCTCGCCATCCACGCGGGCAACACGGCGGACCCCCTCACCGGTGCGGTCGTACCGCCGATCTACCAGGTCTCGACCTACAAGCAGGACGGCGTCGGCGGTCTGCGCGGGGGTTACGAGTACAGCCGTAGCGCCAACCCCACCAGGACCGCCCTGGAGGAGAACCTCGCCGCGCTGGAGGGCGGGCGCCGCGGGCTCGCGTTCGCGTCCGGTCTGGCGGCCGAGGACGCCCTGCTGCGCACGCTGCTCAGCCCCGGCGACCACGTGGTCATCCCGAACGACGCCTACGGCGGCACGTTCCGGCTGTTCGCGAAGGTCGTCTCCCGGTGGGGCGTGGAGTGGTCCGTCGCCGACACCAGTGACCCGGCCGCCGTGCGGGCCGCGATCACCCCGAAGACCAAGGCGGTCTGGGTGGAGACCCCCTCCAACCCGCTGCTCGGCATCACCGACATCGCCGCCGTCGCCCAGGTCGCGCACGACGCGGGCGCCCGGCTCGTCGTCGACAACACCTTCGCCACGCCCTACCTCCAGCAGCCGCTCTCGCTCGGCGCGGACGTCGTCGTGCACTCCCTGACGAAGTACATGGGCGGTCACTCGGACGTGGTCGGCGGCGCGCTGATCGCGTTGGACCAGACCCTGGGCGAGGAACTGGCGTACCACCAGAACGCGATGGGCGCGGTCGCCGGGCCGTTCGACTCCTGGCTGGTGCTGCGCGGCACCAAGACGCTCGCGGTGCGCATGGACCGGCACAGCGAGAACGCCACCAGGATCGCCGACATGCTGAGCCGGCACCCGCGCGTGACGCGCGTCCTCTACCCGGGGCTGCCCGAGCACCCGGGGCACGAGACCGCCGCCAAGCAGATGAAGGCCTTCGGCGGCATGGTGTCCTTCCAGGTCGAGGGCGGCGAGGAGGCGGCCGTCAAGGTCTGCGACCGCGCCAAGGTCTTCACCCTCGGCGAGTCCCTGGGCGGTGTGGAGTCGCTGATCGAGCACCCCGGGCGGATGACGCACGCCTCGGCGGCCGGTTCCGCCCTGGAGGTCCCCGCCGACCTGGTGCGGCTCTCCGTGGGCATCGAGAACGTCGACGACCTGCTGGAAGACCTTCAGCAGGCGCTCGGCTGAGCGGTCACCAGCCGGTGACGGGCGGAGTCGTCGAGGACGGCGGCTGCGCCCACGGGTGGACGGTGGCCGCCCACACGGTGAGCGCCACCGCCGCCGCGCACAGCAGCAGCCACAGCAGCCGGCGGGCGCGGCGCCTGCGCCGCAGCAGGCGGCCGCCCCGCCGCAGCACCTCTCCGTAGAGGTCCGGCGGCACCGGGGGCGGCGTCTGCTCCATGAGCCTGCGGGCCGCCGCCTCGCGTTCGACACGGTTCACGAGGGCGCCACCTTCGCGCCGAGGACGGTGCGCGCCGTCTTGCCCGGCGGGCGCAGCAGGGTGGTCGTCGCCCGGTCGCAGAGCACGCGCACGCGGTCCACGGGCAGGCCGAGCAGGGCCGCCGTCTGCTCCTCGGCGACCCCCTCGTACAGCCGCAGCACCAGGATCAGGCGTTCCTGCGGGGCCAGGGCGGCCAGGGTGCTGCCGGGGTGCGGGCGGGCGCGGCTCAGCGGGCCCCCGTGCTGGTGCCAGGCGGAGTTCGCGAAGCGCAGCGCGAGGTGCTGACGGGCCCGGTCGTAGGGATCGTCGCCGCGCAGCCGGTCCCAGCAGGCGTACGTGTGCGCGAGCGCGAGGGCCAGCAGGCGCCGCGCGCGCGGGTTGGCGTCCGGGGCCTCGGCGGTCAGCAGGGTCGCGGCATGCAGCAGCCGTCCGGCCGCGCCCGCGACGAACGCCTCGAACTCCCGGGCCCGGCCGGCGTCCTGGGACGCCTGCCGATCATGCACCGCGCCTCCCTCTCTGCGGGGCCCCGGACAGGGGTGCGACGGGACCCGGTCTCATATGAGGCCAGAGCCGTACCCACGGTCAAGAGCCGCGCACCACCCGGTCCAGGGGCGGGCCGGCCCAGGGGCGGGCCGGCCCAGGGGCGGGCCCGGTGGGTCAGGAGGCCGGTGGGGTGTCCGAGACCGGTGCCACGGACATGCGGGCGGACAGGGCGCTGTTGAAGCGGGTCAGCAGGGCGCAGAACGTCTCGCGTTCCTCCGGCGCCCAGTCCTTCGTCAGCTCCGCCATCAACTGGCGTCGCGACGAACGCACTTCGTCCAGCCGGGACAGCCCGCGCGGGGACAGCTGCAGCACCACGGCCCGCCCGTCCTCGGGGTGCGAGGTGCGCTTGACGAGCCCCGTGTCGACCAGCGGAGCCACCTGCCGGGTGACCGTCGAGGAGTCGATCCCCATGCTCGCGGCGAGCGCCTTGACGCCCATGGGACCTTCCCTGTCGAGGCGGTTGAGCAGCAGGTACGCGGCGCGGTCCATGGAGTTGCGCACCTGCCCGACGCCGCCGAGCCGGGTCTGTTCGGCACGGCGGGCGAACACCGCCACCTCGTGCTGCAGCGTGTCGAGGAGACCGGTGTCACCGACGGTCGTCATGTCCATCGACATTTCAGGTGTTGTGGGCATGGCCGGGGGCTCACTTCATGAAGAGTGCTGGAGTGTGGGGGACAGAGTACGCGGACGGGGGGCGAGCCGTACCGGCGCTGCGCGAACCGGTCTCGGAGCTTGGTCACACCCGTCCCTTCGACCGGTGAACTGCGAGACTCGAGTCATGAGCTACGGCACGGCTGACTCCTTGCGCCCCGTCACCCTCGACGACGTGCGCGGCGCCCAGAAGATGCTCACGGGGGTCGCGCGGGCGACCGCGATGGAGGGCAGCAGGCACCTGTCCCAGCTGGTCGGGTCACCGGTGCACCTCAAGTGCGAGAACCTGCAGCGGACCGGTTCGTTCAAGCTGCGCGGCGCCTACGTCCGCATCGCCGGCCTGCTGCCCGAGGAGCGCGCCGCCGGGGTGGTGGCCGCCAGCGCCGGGAACCACGCGCAGGGCGTGGCGCTGGCCTCGTCGCTGCTCGGCGTGCACGCCACGGTGTTCATGCCGGTCGGCGCCCCCCTGCCCAAGATCAGCGCGACCCGGCACTACGGCGCCGAGGTACGGCTGCACGGGCAGGTGGTCGACGAGACGCTGGCCGCCGCCCAGGAGCACGCGGCCGAGACCGGCGCGGTGTTCATCCACCCCTTCGACCACCCCGACGTCATCGCCGGTCAGGGCACGGTCGGCCTGGAGATCCTGGACCAGTGCCCGGAGGTCGGCACGATCGTCGTCGGTGTCGGCGGTGGCGGGCTCGCGGCCGGGATCGCCGTCGCGGTGAAGGCCATCAGGCCGGACGTGCGGATCGTCGGCGTGCAGGCGGCGACCGCGGCCGCGTACCCGCCCTCACTGGCGGCCGGGCACCCGGTGACGGTGGCGAACCCGGCGACGATGGCCGACGGCATCAAGGTCGGACGGCCCGGCGACGTGCCGTTCGCGATCGTCAGGGACCTGGTCGACGAGGTCCGTACGGTCGGCGAGGACCAGCTCTCCGCCGCGCTGCTGCTGTGCCTGGAGCGGGCCAAGCTGGTCGTGGAGCCGGCCGGCGCCAGTCCGGTGGCCGCGCTGCTGGCCGAGCCGGGTTCCTTCGCGGGACCGGTCGTCGCGGTGCTGTCCGGGGGCAATGTCGACCCGGTGCTGTTGCAGCGCGTGCTGCGGCACGGCATGTCCGCGCAGGGCCGCTACCTGGCCGTACGGCTGCGGCTGACGGACCGGCCCGGGGCCCTCGCCACGCTGCTCGGCGTGCTGTCGGCGGCCGACGCCAACGTCCTCGACGTGAGCCACGTCCGGACCGATCCCCGGCTGGGGCTGTCCGAGGCGGAGGTGGAGCTGCACCTGGAGACCAAGGGGCCCGCGCACTGCACCGAGGTCGGCCGGGCCCTGCGCGAGGCCGGCTACACGGTCATGGACTGAGCGTGACCCGGAACACGACGAGGCCCCCGGTGTCGCGTGGACGCCGGGGGCCTCGCCGGTGCCCGTCAGCCCGAGTAGGGCTCGGCCTTCAGGATCCTCACCGAGGCCTTCTTGCCGTTCGGCAGCTCGTACTCCGCGTCCTCGCCCACCTTGTGGCCGATGACACCGGTGCCCAGGGGGGACTGCGGGGAGTACGTCTCGACGTCGGCACTCGCGTACTCGCGCGACGCCAGGAGGAACGTCATGGTGTCGTCCTCGTCGCCGTCGAAGGCGATGGTCACCACCATGCCGGGCGCGACGGCGCCGTCCGCGGACGCCGGCGCCTCGCCGACCTTGGCGTTCTCGAGGAGCTGGGTCAGCTGGCGCACACGGAGCTCCTGCTTGCCCTGCTCCTCCTTGGCCGCGTGGTACCCGCCGTTCTCGCGCAGGTCGCCCTCCTCGCGCGCGGCCGCGATCTTGGCGGCGATCTCCGTGCGCGCAGGACCAGACAGGTACTCCAGCTCGGCCTTGAGCTGGTTGTACGCCTCCTGGGTCAGCCAGGTGACGTTCTCGCTGGTCTGGGTCACAGGTGCTCCTCGTCGGTACTGGGAATACAAAGCATCGCCCTACCCCGAAGCATGTTCCTTCATGGAAGGGCGAAACCACGAGCCTAACAATTCAACGGCGAAAGGGGGAGGACATAAGCCACCAGAATCACGTCAACGCAGGTCAGCGCCTACGTATTCCGGCTGACCTCAGTCGGCGTGGCAGCCCAGCAGCTCCGCCGTGGTGCCCCGGGCCGTGGTGCGGAGCGTGACGATCCGGTCGATCTGGGTCGCCGAACCGGTGAAACGGAAGTCCGCCCGGCCCACCTCGGAGCCGTCCGCCGCCTGGGAGCGCAGCGTGCAGTACCCGGAGGCGCCGGCGTCCTTGTGGACCTCCAGATGCACCTTGACCGCGTCGGCGGAGGCGTCGAAGGTGACGACCTGGGCGCTGATCTTGTTCTGCACGACGTAGTGGTAGGCCAGGTAGCCGACGAGGACCAGCACCAGGGCGCCCAGGACCGCGCCGGCGACCTTGAGCTTGCGGTCGGCGCGCGCGTCCGAGGAGCGGCCGTAGCGGCCCTCGGGCAGCCGCGTGCTCGCGGTACTCATGATCGTCCTCCTGGCCGGAACCACCCCCGGATCCGGCACAACCCGGACCCCGGAATTATTCGCCCCCCGATTCGGTCACTATAGAAGCCGCCGAATGCCCCCGGGCTGCCGGGGCGCCGACTTACTGAGGATTGAGTCTTGACTGACCAGCTGCGACTGATGGCCGTCCACGCCCACCCCGACGACGAGTCGAGCAAGGGCGCGGCGACCATGGCGAAGTACGTGTCCGAGGGGGTGGACGTGCTGGTCGTGACCTGCACGGGCGGGGAGCGCGGCTCCATCCTCAACCCCAAGCTGCAGGGCGACAAGTACATCGAGGAGCACATCCACGAGGTACGCAAGAAGGAGATGGACGAGGCCCGCGAGATCCTCGGCGTCAAGCAGGAGTGGCTCGGCTTCGTCGACTCCGGCCTGCCCGAGGGCGACCCGCTGCCGCCGCTGCCCGAGGGCTGCTTCGCCCTGGAGGACGTCGACAAGGCGGCCGGCGAGCTGGTCCGCAAGATCCGCGCCTTCCGCCCGCAGGTGATCACCACCTACGACGAGAACGGCGGCTACCCGCACCCCGACCACATCATGACCCACAAGATCTCCATGGTGGCCTTCGAGGGCGCGGCCGACCCCGAGAAGTACCCCGAGGCCGAGTACGGCCCCGTGTACCAGCCGCTGAAGCTCTACTACAACCAGGGCTTCAACCGCCCCCGCACCGAGGCGCTGCACAACGCCCTCCTGGAGCGCGGCATGGAGTCCCCGTACGGGGACTGGCTCAAGCGGTGGAGCGAGTTCGAGCGCGCCGAGCGCACCCTGACCACGCACATCCCGTGCGCGGAGTTCTTCGAGATCCGCGACAAGGCGCTGATCGCGCACGCCACCCAGATCGACCCGGACGGCGGCTGGTTCAAGGTGCCGCTCGACCTCCAGAAGGAGGTCTGGCCGACCGAGGAGTACGAGCTCGCGAAGTCCCTCGTCGACACCTCCCTCCCCGAGGACGACCTCTTTGCGGGCATCCGCGACAATGCCTGACATGAGCGCAAGCCTGGCACTGACGCACCTCGTCCCCCTCGCCAAGGAGGTCGACGAGAACAAGGTCACCCCCGGCGTCCTCGGCTTCATCGTCTTCGCGGTGATGGCCCTGGCGGTCTGGGGCCTGATGAAGTCCATGAACAAGCACATGCAGAAGGTCGACTTCAAGGAACCCAAGGAGTCCCCGGCGGCCGGGGCCGACGCGGGGACCTCCGCGGCCGACACCAAGAGCTGACCGGCGTCACCCCGCGCCCGGCACCGGCACCCCCATCACCTCACGGGCGTGCCGGCCGGGCACCATGCCCAGCCGCCAGGCCTGCCAGCCGGACTCCAGGCTCACGCCGCGCTCCAGGAGCAGCCCGTACGCCGTGACGTACCCGGTCAGCTTCTCGTCGCGCAGCGGGTGCCCGGCGCGGGCGAGCTGCGCCAGGTCCTCCTGGGCGACCGCGGTCCCGACCTCCGTCCCGCCGGGCGCGGCGTAGGGGAGCAGGGTGCAGCGCAGGAAGCGCGCCCAGTCCTCGCCGCGGCGGTCGCCGTACGACGCGAACAGGGCGACCGCCTCGTCGCACAGGTCCAGCGCCTGCCCGGTGCGGGCGTTGCCGGCGTCCACGACGGCCAGCTCCAGACAGGTCCACGCCTCGCCGTGGGCGACGCCGATCCGCTGGAAGTCGGCGCGGGCGTCGACGAGCAGCTGCCGGGCGAAGCCGGAGTTGCGCAGCGAGCCGGTCTGCGCGGCCCGCTGGTCACGGGTGGCCCGGGCCGAGTGGTGCCGGGCACAGGCCAGGCCGTACACGTCCCGCATCCGGGAGAACATCGTCCGCGAGCGCTCCAGCTCACGCACCGCCCGGTCCAGGTCGCCCGCCTCCTCAAGCGCCTGGCCCAGGTAGTACACGGTCCACGCCTGCCCCCGCGCGTCCTCGTTGTCCCGGTGCCGGGCCGCGGCCGCGCGCAGCCCGTCCACCGCCGGGGAGGTGTCACCGGCCACCAGCCGGGCCCGCGCCAGCTGGGTCAGCGCCCACGCCTCACCCCGGGCGTCCCGGGTACGGCCGTAACGGTCCAGTGCCGCGCCCAGCTCCCCCTCCGCCCGCGGCACGTCCCCCAGCCGCAGCGCCAGCTGCCCCAGCTGGAAGTGCGCCCACGCCTCGCCGTGCACCGAACCGCCCTCGCGGTGCAGGACCAGCGAACGGGTGAGCAGGTCCAGGGCCTCCGGCAGCCGGGCCCGGTCGCGCTGCACCGCCGCCAGCGCGTGCATCGTCCACGCCCGGTCGGTGGCCAGCTCCGGGGCCGCCTGGAGGTCCAGTGCCTCCTGGAGCCTGGCCGCCGCCTCGGTCAGCTGGCCCTGGTGGTGCAGGGTGATCCCGAGCGAACACAGCGCGCGGGCCGCGCCGGCGTCGTGGTGCGCCTCCCGGTAGAGGTCGACGACCGAGGCGAGGGTGGTGCGGGCCTTGTCCAGCTCGCCCAGCTGACGGGCCGCGATACCCGTGCGCCACTGCACGGAACGGACCATCAGCCCCTGGTCCACGCTCTGCGCCAGCTCACTGATCTCGCCCAGCCGGTACAGGTCACCCCGCAGCAGGCAGTAGTCGCACAGGGCGCCCAGCAGGTTCTGCACGGCCGCCCGGTCGACCCCCTCGGCGTGCCGAAGCGCCGCCGTGATGAAACTCGACTCGTCGTCCAGCCAGCGCAGCGCCTCGTCGAGCGAGGTGAAGCCGTGCGGGCTGAACCGGTCCGAACGCGTCGACATGTTGCCGTCGACCAGACGCAGCACGGAGTCCGCGAGCTCCGCGTAGTTCACGATCAGCCGCTCCTGCGCGGCCGTACGGTCGGCCGGCTCCTCCTCGTCCACGAGGCGGGCCTGCGCGAACGAGCGGACCAGGTCGTGCAGCCGGTAGCGGCTGCCGCGGACATGGTCGATCAGACCGGCCCCCGCCAGCGCCACCAGCTGACGGGTCGCCTCCGCCTCGTCCGTGCCCAGCAGAGCGGCCGCGGCCGCCGCGCCGAGCGAGGCCCGGCCCGCCAGCGCCAGCCTCCTCAGCAGCCGGCGCCCCGTCTCCGACTGGTCCGTGTAACGCAGCCACAACGCCCGCTCCACCGGCTCCACCGGCCCGTACGCGCCGAGATCCGCGGCCAGCCGGGCCGGTGAACGCGACCCCGGCGACGCCCCCGACCCCAGCGACGACCCCGCGATCCGCAGCGCCAGCGGCAGCCCGCCGCACAACTCCCGGATCCGCTCCGCCGACTGCGCGTCGTACGGCCCCGCCGCGTCCTGCGCCGCCGCGTCGAGCAGCTCCTCCGCGCCCGCCGCGTCCAGCGCGGTCACCGGCAACCGGTGCACCCAGGCCGGCAGATCGGCCGGCAGGTCCAGCTCCTCCCGGGCGGTCACCAGGACCAGGCTGTCGGAACGCTCCGGGACCAGCGTGCGCACCTGCTCGGCGTCGGAGGCGTCGTCCAGCACGATCACCACCGGCAGACCCGTGAGGTGCTGGTGGTACAACTCGCCCAGCCTTTTGACCTGCTGGTCCGGTGAGGAACGCTCACGGAACAGCAACTGCTCACGCGGCGCGCCCAGCCGGTTGAGCAGATGCAGCAGGGCGTCCCTGGTGGACAGCGGCGGCTCGTCCCCGCTGCCCCCGCGCAGATCCACCACCACCGCCCCCCGGAAGAGATCCTTCAACTCGTGGGTGGCCCGCACCGCCAGCGCCGTACGGCCGGAGCCGGGCTCACCGTGCAGGACGACGACCGCCGGACGGGTCTCCGAGGCGGCCCGCGCGGCCTGCGCCCACTGCCGGATCCGCGCCAGCTCCTGCTGTCGGCCGGCGAACGGCCCCGCCGGGGCCGGGAGCTGACCGAACGACTGCTGCAACACCGTTCGCCTGCGGGCCGCCGCGCTCTTGTCCGTGCCGCGCAGCCCCGGGCCCTGCTTCTTCGGTCCCGTGGCGGCACTGAGCACCCGCTGCTGGTCGAGGAACGGACGGATGCCGCGCACCTCCAGCGCGGTCAGCCACTGCAGCCGCAACTGCTCGGGCCCCCCGGGCTGCCCGGCCGCACCGGCGCGATGGTGGGCGGCCGGCAGATGGGAACCGGCGACCTTGACGACGGTGGCGACGGCGCCGGCCACCCCGACGACCACACCCGCACCGAACGCCGTGCCCGCCCCGGTGCCCAGGGAGAGGTCGGCGACGGTGGCGGCGACTGCCGCGACGGCCGCGACCAGCAGGGGAGTTGTGCCGCCCTCGCGCGCGTACCGCTGGCCGAAGCTCTGCCGGCCCGCCTCCGTCTCGTCCAGCGCGTCGGTGTACGACGCGTACTCCTCGGCGGCCGACTGCGCCATGGTCTCCAGGCCGGCGCGTGCGCGGGACAGGAGCAGCTGCCCGTCGACGCGCCCGCCGGAGCGGCGGACCTCCTCCTCCACGGCCCGTACCAGCAGCCGGTCGGCCTCCGCCCGATGGGCGTCCCGCATGTCCCGTCCCCCTCCCGCGGCAACTCCGTTGCCTACGAGTGTCCTTCGGGGGAGGCGAAGTGGCGAGAGGGCCTGATCATCCCGGGCCCGTCAGCCCCGGACGACGGATTCGCCCTGCCGTCCCTTGGACAACGCGAGGAACACGCACGCCACGGCCAGACCCGCCTCCGCCACCGCGCTCGCGAGTGCCTCCACCAGCGCCCGGCCCACCGGCGACGTCGTTATGTCGAACCACGCGTCCAGGACGGCCACCGACGCCGTCGCCGAGGCGGTGAGGCGGGCCCGGGCGTCGCCGAGCAGCCCCAGCACCGCCGTCGCCGCGCAGCCGGCCGCCATCAGCACGTCGAGGCCGATCCACGCCAGTGACCAGTGGTGCACCTCGGTGCTGGCCGGCAACGTCACGGCCAGCACCACCATCCAGGGCACGAGCAGCACGGCGGAAGAGCCGAGCAGGATCAGTGCCCACCGCTTCGTCCGTTTCATCAGCCGCGCCCTCGTCGTCGTCACCCCTGCCAACGTGATCGCCCCCCGCCTTGTTCCGTCCATCGGTTGTCCCGCCCGTGGCGGTCCATTCCGCATGCCCCCACGCTAGACCGCAGAGAAAGTTCTGCAAAGAAAATTCGGCAGACATCGGGGACGGCTCAGGGTTCTCAGGGTTACCGTGACCGCATGACCGACGGCACGCCCGAGACGCCCGAGCCGACCAGCCTGGAGCGCACCGCCCTCTACAAGTCGCTCGGCAACCCGCTGCGCCGCCGCATCCTCGACTACCTCGGCCGGCACGGTGAGGCCAACTCCACCGTGCTCGCCCGCGAACTCGGCGAGAGTTCCGGCACCACCAGCTACCACCTGCGCAAACTCGCCGAGCAGCGGCTCATCGAGGAGATCCCGGAGAAGTCGGCGGGCCGCGAGCGCTGGTGGCGGAGCCTGCCCTTCAGCCACACCATGCCCGACCCGGCGACCATGACCCACGAGGAGCACGCCGCGGCCGAACAACTCGCCCTGCTGAAGATCGAGCTGGACACCCGGCTGTTCCGCCGCGCCCACCGGGAATACCGGGGCCCGGACGGCTGGGCCCAGGTCCAGCGCACCGGCACCTGGATGACCAAGGACGACCTCCACGCCTTCGTCCGCGCCTACCAGGACCTCCTGGACCGCTACGGCCACCCCGACGACGCCGTCCCCGAGGGGGCACGCCGCATCAACGTGCGCTTCTACGCGGCCCCGGACGCCGAAGGTGAGCCGAGCGGCGGATCGGCCGACCACTGATCTGCTGCGTGCCCCGGTGACCTGGAGGACCCTCGATCGTTCTTGTGGACGTCGAGCTGGAAATCGAATGGGGGGCCAGTGAACGACCTTGTCGCGTATCGGGGGACCGGACTGATCCCGGTCGCTTCGTATGCCCGTACCTCCGAGGACTTCCGTCAGCGGGACGGGCACGGAGTTCGCCACCAGTTGCGGATCAATGAGCGGACCGCCCGGCAGCAGGGGTGTCGAGTCGTCGCTGTCTATGCCGACAACGGGCTCAGTGCCAGTCGGCCTGGAGTGGCGAGACCCGGATTCGACCGCATGCTCGGTGATCTGCTCCGTGGGAGCACCTCGGACGGCCAGGAGATCCGCGGGGTGGTCTGCGTCGCGGACGATCGGCTCTATCGCCGTCCGGAGGACTTCTCCCGGTTCTACGCGTCGCTCACCGCGCGAGAAGGACGCGTCTACGTGGACCCGCGGGGTGTCCGGGACCCGTATTCGCAGGAAGGGCTGCTGCAGGCCGTGCGCTCTCTGGACGCTGCCGTCACGGAGACACGGGTCAGAAGCCAGAGGATCACGAACTGGCACTGGGCACGAGCCGTGGAAGGCGTCCCCCACAGCGGACCGCGGCCGTTCGGCTGGCAGGAGGACAGGATCACCTTGCACCCCTACGAGGCCGTGCTGGTGCAACGGGCGATCAGCGACCGCATCGGAGGCAAGGCGGTGCGCGCCATCGCCCGGGACTGGTGCGACCTCGGTGTCACCGGGACCCGCGGAGGCAGGCCCAACGCGCAGACCGTCACGCAGATCATCACAGCGCCCAGGGTGTGCGGCTACAGAGCCAACAAAGGTGTGCTCCTGCTGGTTCCCGGCACGACACGGCCGGTACCGGGGCAGTGGGCGCCCATTGTGCCGCCCGAACGGTGGCAGGCGGTGTGCGCGACCTTTTCGCCGGGCAGCTTGTACCTGCACAGGGGAAGTGGTGCTCCGAGGCTCACCGAGGAAAGGGCGAAGCCTCGCCGTATCGGTTCGGGTCTTCTGCGATGCGGTAGCCAGCGGTCCGACGGTACGGAGTGCCGCGGTGCCATGAGTGCACAGAAGGGAAGAAGCAAGCGGAGCCCGTACGTCTACACGTGCCGCTCGTGCAGCCGGTGCAGCATCAGCGGGCCGCTGGCGGACGAGGCCCTGGAGCGACTCCTGTTTTCCGCTGCGCCGGAGCACGCCAGGCTCTCGGAAACCGTGCGCCGACGCTGGACGGGCGGCGACATGGACGTGGACGAGAAGCGCCGCGCCCTCAGGTCCGTACTGGCCTGCTGCGTCGTCCGACCGGGAGTGAAGGGAAACCCGTCCTGGGATCACACCCGTGTGCAACCCGTGTTCCGACGCGTGGTGGGTGAGAGCCCGTAGCGGACCCAGTGGGGGAGGATGGGAGTATGCCGAACCGACTGGCTCACGAGACGTCCCCCTATCTTCTTCAGCACGCCGACAACCCCGTCGACTGGTGGCCCTGGTCGGAGGAGGCGTTTCACGAGGCGCGGCGGCGAGGCGTTCCGGTACTGCTCAGCGTCGGCTATTCCAGTTGCCACTGGTGCCATGTCCTCGCGCGCGAGAGCTTCGAGGACCGGGCCACCGCCGACTTCCTGAACGAGCACTTCGTCAGCGTCAAGGTCGACCGGGAGGAGCGGCCCGACGTGGACGCCGTCTACATGGAGGCCGTGCAGGCCGCCACCGGGCAGGGCGGCTGGCCCATGACCGTCTTCCTCACCCCCGACGCCGAACCCTTCTACTTCGGGACCTACTTCCCGCCCGCCCCCCGGCACGGCATGCCCTCCTTCCGGCAGGTGCTGGAAGGGGTGCGGAGTGCCTGGGCCGACCGGCGGGACGAGGTCGCCGAGGTCGCCGGGAAGATCGTCCGCGACCTCGCCCAGCGCGAGATCAGCCACCAGGGCTCCCGGCCGCCCGGCGAGCAGGAACTCGCCCAGGCCCTGCTCGGCCTCACCCGCGAGTACGACCCGCAGCGCGGCGGGTTCGGCGGCGCCCCCAAGTTCCCGCCGTCCATGGTCATCGAGTTCCTGCTGCGCCACCACGCCCGCACCGGTGCCGACGGCGCCCTCCAGATGGCCGCGGACACCTGCGAGCGCATGGCCCGCGGCGGCCTCTACGACCAGCTCGGCGGCGGCTTCGCCCGCTACTCCGTCGACCGCGACTGGGTCGTGCCGCACTTCGAGAAGATGCTCTACGACAACGCCCTGCTGTGCCGTGCGTACGCCCACCTGTGGCGGGCCACCGGATCGGAGCTCGCCCGCCGGGTCGCCCTGGAGACCGCCGACTTCATGGTCCGCGAACTGCGCACCGGCGAGGGCGGCTTCGCCTCCGCCCTCGACGCCGACAGCGACGACGGGACCGGCAGGCACGTCGAGGGCGCGTACTACGTCTGGACCCCCGCGCAGCTGCGCGAGGTCCTCGGCGACGACGCGGACCTGGCCGCCCAGTACTTCGGCGTCACCGCGGAGGGCACCTTCGAGCACGGCCAGTCCGTCCTCCAGCTCCCGCAGCAGGAAGGCGTGTTCGACGCGGAGAAGACCGAGTCCGTGAAGCGCCGGCTGCTCGCGGCGCGGGCCGCCCGCCCCGCCCCCGGCCGGGACGACAAGGTCGTCGCCGCCTGGAACGGCCTCGCCGTCGCCGCGCTCGCCGAGACCGGCGCCTACTTCGACCGCCCCGACCTGGTCGAGGCCGCCGTCGGCGCCGCGGATCTCCTCGTACGACTGCACCTGGACGACCACGCCCGCCTGACCCGCACCAGCCGGGACGGCCGGGCCGGTGCCAACGCGGGGGTGCTGGAGGACTACGGCGACGTCGCCGAAGGGTTCCTCGCCCTCGCGTCCGTGACCGGCGAGGGCGTCTGGCTGGACTTCGCCGGCCTGCTGCTCGACCAGGTCCTGGCCCGCTTCACCGACCCGGAGAACGGCGCCCTGTACGACACCGCGTCGGACGCCGAGCAGCTCATCCGCAGGCCCCAGGACCCGACCGACAACGCCGCCCCCTCCGGCTGGACCGCCGCCGCGGGCGCCCTGCTGGGCTTCGCCGCCCACACCGGCTCCGAGCCCCATCGCACCGCCGCGGAGCGGGCGTTGGGTGTCGTCAGGACGCTCGGGCCGCGGGTGCCGCGGTTCGTCGGCTGGGGGCTCGCCGTCGCCGAGGCGCTGCTCGACGGGCCGCGCGAGGTCGCGGTCGTCGGGCCGGACGCGTCCGATCCGGCCACGGCCGCCCTGCACCGCACCGCGCTGCTCGGCACCGCGCCCGGCGCGGTCGTGGCGGTGGGGACCGTGGGCAGTGACGAGTTCCCGCTGCTCGCGGACCGGCCGCTGGTCGGCGGTGCGGCGGCCGCGTACGTCTGCCGGAACTTCACCTGTGACGCCCCGACCACCGACCCCGAGCGGCTCCGAGCGGCGCTCGGCGGCTGACGGCGGCGCCCGGCGGCCGGAAGGGCTCAGGCGAACTCGGCGAGGGCGCGGGCCACGATGGCCTCCAGCTGCTGGTGGTGCGCGCCCTTCCAGTAGGCGCGCCCGCACTCCTCGCACCGGGCGAAGACGTCGTACGACTTCTGCGTCCCGCCCTTGAGCTGCTCCGCCACCTCGTCCTTGGTCGCCGGGCGGAGCAGGCCGTTGCAGGCCGTGCAGCGGGTCCACGGGCGGAGGGCGGGGGCGAAGCGGGCCAGGACGTCGTGGAGCTGGTCGTCGGGGCTGGTGCTGTAGACGTAGGCGCCGGCCCAGAGTTCGCGGCGGCGCAGCAGGCCCCGGTCGCGGCTGAGCAGCACCCGCCGCTCGGCGGCCGAGCGGGCCGCGAGGGCCGGGTCGCCGATGTCGGTCGACTCGTACGCGGTGTCCACGCCGAGCAGGCGCAGGCGGCGGGCCAGGGTGCCGAGGTGCACGTCGAGGAGGAAGCGCAGCGGGGCGCCGGGGACCGGCTGGGGGCGGCCGACCGGGTGTACGGTCACCCGCTCGCCGTCCGCCGGGATGTGGCCGACGGCGACCTCGACGCCGTCCACCACCAGGGTGCCGACCTCGGTCAGCGGGACGCCCAGGGACTCGATCACGTGGCCGAGGGTGGAGACTCCGTCGACGGCGAGCGGATGGCTGCCGGCGCGGCGGGCGTGCGGGACGAACAAGGCCAGCTCGGGGGCGACTTCGACGTGGATCTCGGCGGCGTTCACGTGGTCAGGATGGCACGCGGGCGGCGGTGACCTCAGTGGTTTTCCGGGGGCAGGCCGTGTCCGATGACGTTCAGGGCGCGGTCGACGAGGGTGTCGAAGTCGGCCTCGTGGCCGTTCTCGGCCCAGTACATCGAGGTCTCCATGAGACCGCCGATGATCGACATGGCGTAGACCCGGACCTCCAGGCTGTCCGGGTCGCGGCCGGTGCGCTCGCCGATGGCCCGGCAGAGCATGCGGCCGGTGGCCGACATGCTCTCCAGCATCCGCGAACGCACCGCGGGGACCTCGGTCATCAGCCTGGTGCGGAGCCGGGAGACCCGCAGGGGCTCCTTCATGCCCAGCTGGACCGCCCGGTGCAGCACGTACCGGAGGGAGTCCGGCCACGGTTCGTCGGCGGGCCGGGTCCGGAGCTCCTCCAGCATGAGCGGGTCGTACTCGTCCGTGAGGACGATGTCCTCCTTGGTGGGGAAGTACCGGAAGACGGTGGACGGCGACACCTCGGCCCGCTCGGCGATCTGCTCGACCGTCGTGGCGTCGTACCCCTGCTCCTCGACCAGCGCGTACGTCGCGGAGCGGATCGCCTCGCGGGTCTTGATCTTCTTGCGTTCGCGCAGTCCGAGCCGGGGGTTGTCGGCGGCGGGGGAGGAGGTGTCTGGTGCCGTCATGCCGGTCATTCTCCGGCATCGACCGTGGTGGGGGCCACGGCCGGGGTGTCACCCCCCTCGGTGCGGCTCATGGCGCCGGGTGCGTCGGGCAGCAGGGCGGCGGCCAGCAGCGCGGTCACGAGCGCGGCGATCCCGCAGACCAGCAGGACCAGGCCCATGCCGTGCACGTAGGAGGCGTTCGCGGAGTCGGCCAGACGGGCCGAGCCGGTCCGTACGGCGACCAGGTGGGCGGCGACCACCGACTCGCCGGCGGTGTGGCCGAGCGGGGCGGGCAGACCGGTGGTGTCCAGGCGGTCGCGGAAGGCGCCGGCCAGCAGGCTGCCGAGGAAGGCGATGCCGATGGCGCCGCCGACCTGGCGCTGGGTCATCAGCAGGCCGGAGCCGCTGCCGGCCCGGTCGGCGGGCAGGGCGCCGAGCGCGCCGTCCATCGACGGGACGACGGAGAAGCCGAAACCGAGGCCCGCCGTGGAGAGCCACAGCGCGGTGAAGCCGTAGCCGTCGTGGACGCTCGTACGGCTGCCGAGGAGGGCGGCGAAGGCGAGGACGACCAGGCCCGCGGAGACCACCGCGCGGGCTCCGAAGCGTGCCACGAGGGGCTGGGCGCCACGGGCGGCGACCATCAGGCCGCCCATCATGGGCAGCATGCGCAGGCCGGTGCCGAAGGCGTCGTTGCCGAGGACCGCCTGGAGGTAGGGCGGCAGGACGAACATCAGGCCGGAGAGGACGAACATCACGAGGGTGGCGGCCAGCGTGTTCAGCAGGAAGCCGCGACGGGTGAGCAGCTCCATGTCGAGCATGGGGCGCTCGACCCGGCGTTCGCGCACCACCAGGGTCCCGATGAGGACCACGGCGAGCGCGAACAGGACGAGGACCAGCGGGTCGCCCCAGCCGCGGTCGGGGGCCTCGATGATGGCGTAGACCAGGGCGCCGAGGCCGGTCGCGGTGAGCACGGTGGACAGCGCGTCGACCTTCGGGGAGGCGGGGTCGCTGGTCTCGGGGAGCAGGAAGACGCAGGCGGCGACGCCGATCGCGGTCATCGGCACGTTGATCAGGAAGACCGAACCCCACCAGAAGTGGTTGAGCAGCCAGCCGCCGACGAGGGGGCCGAGCGGCAGACCGAGCGCGGAGGCGGCGGAGACGACGCCGACGGCCCGGGTGCGCTCGCCCGGTCCGAACAGCGAGGGCAGCACGGACATCGCCAGCGGCATCACCAGGGCCGCGCCGACGCCCATCACCGTGCGGGCGGCGATCACCTGGGGTACGTCGTCGGCGAGGGCGCCGGCCACGGAGCCGGCGAGGAAGACCACGAGGCCGGTGACGAGCATCCGGCGGCGGCCGAAGCGGTCGCCGAGCAGACCGGCCGGGAGCATCAGGGCGGCGAAGACGATGACGTAGGAGTCGGCCATCCACTGCTGCGCGCTGGTGGTGGCGCCGAGCTGTCCGGCCATGGTCGGCAGCGCCACGTTGAGGATCGTCGTGTCGAAGCCGAGCACCAGCATGCTCGCGACCAGGGCCCCCAGGGCCCACCAGCGGCGGGGGTCGGGACGCGTCTCGTCCGACGGAGTGACAGTAGACATGAAATGAGAGTAGCTCTCAAAATCTGGGTAGTGTCAATATGTAGCCGCTGTCAGACCATGAACCGGTGTCAGGGCGTGAAAAAGGCCACGGCTCGAAGAGCCGTGGCCTTGCGGGGAGGGCGGTGGGGCTATGCGTGCTGGTACGCCACCAGGGAGATGCCCACGTAGTGGACGGCGAACGCGGCCAGCGTGAGCGAGTGGAAGACCTCGTGGAACCCGAAGTAGCGCGGTGACGGGTTCGGGCGCTTGATGCCGTAGATCACGCCGCCCGCGCTGTAGAGCAGGCCGCCGACGACCACCAGGACCAGCACGGCGATGCCGCCGGTGCGCATGAAGTCGGGCAGGAAGAAGACCGCCGCCCAGCCCATCGCTATGTAGCAGGGCGTGTACAGCCAGCGGGGTGCGCCGACCCAGAACACCCGGAAGACGATGCCCGCGGCCGCCGCGCCCCAGATGCTCCACAGCAGCCACCGGCCCTTCGTCCCCGGCAGCAGGAGCAGGGTCAGGGGCGTGTAGGTGCCCGCGATGATCAGGAAGATGTTCGCGTGGTCGAGTCTGCGCAGGATGCCGTCCATGCGCGGGCTCCAGTCGCCCCGGTGGTACAGCGCGCTGACGCCGAACAGCAGGCATGCCGTCAGCACGTAGATCCCGCAGGCGACACGGCCGCGCGGGGAGTCGGCGAGGGCGGTGAGGACGAGACCCGCTATGAGTACGGCCGGGAACATGCCCAGGTGCAGCCAGCCACGCAGCTTGGGCTTGACCTGTTGCGACAGTGAGGAGAGCGCGGCGGGACCGCGGCCGGCGGCCGGCGAGTCCGTGGGCGCATCGGGGACGGACGCAGTCATGCCTCGCATCGTACCTACGGAACCGTAGGTTACGCGTCAGTCCCGGTCGGTGTGCCAGGCACAGTGGCCATCGTCTCACGCGCCCCCCGGGTGTGGGCGGACGCGGGCAAAAAGATCTCCAGTCGAACTCCACGTGGACGCAAAGAAACGCCGGAAAACACGGAAACCGTGGCCTTCCTCACGTCGCTCATCTGTGACTCCCTCTGGACAGATGGGAGATCGAGTCGGAGGATCAAATGAGTGCGGTCGGCACCGGATGAGCGGCTACGAAGCATCCGGGTCGCAGCCCCCACGGGGCAACAAGGCCTTCCAGCAAGGCCACAAGATCCAAAATCCCTCATTTAGGAGCAATCGTGGCGCGCGACATCGCGGCTCCCCCCGTCATCCCCACCCACCATCAGGAACTGATCTCGTGGGTCAACGAGATCGCCGAACTGACCCAGCCGGACAGCGTGGTCTGGTGTGACGGATCCGAGGCCGAGTACGAGCGACTGGCAGAGGAGCTCGTGGCGAAGGGCACCTTCAAGAAGCTCGACCCGATCAAGCGCCCCCACTCGTACTACGCGGCCTCCGACCCGACCGATGTCGCCCGGGTCGAGGACCGCACGTTCATCTGCTCCGAGCAGGAGAAGGACGCGGGCCCGACCAACCACTGGAAGGATCCCGCCGAGATGCGCGAGATCTTCTCCGGTGAGAAGGGCCTGTTCCGCGGCTCGATGAGGGGCCGGACGATGTACGTCGTCCCGTTCTGCATGGGCCCGCTCGGCTCTCCGCTCTCCGCGCTCGGCGTCGAGATCACCGACTCCGCGTACGTCGCGGTCTCCATGCGCACCATGACGCGCATGGGCCAGGCGGTCCTCGACGAACTCGGCGACGACGGCTTCTTCGTGAAGGCCGTGCACACCCTCGGCGCCCCGCTGGAGCCGGGCCAGGACGACGTCCCGTGGCCCTGCAACAGCACCAAGTACATCTCGCACTTCCCCGAGTCGCGCGAGATCTGGTCGTACGGCTCCGGCTACGGCGGCAACGCCCTGCTCGGCAAGAAGTGCTACGCCCTGCGCATCGCCTCCGTCATGGCGCGCGACGAGGGCTGGCTGGCCGAGCACATGCTGATCCTCAAGCTCACCCCTCCCCAGGGCGAGTCCAAGTACGTCGCCGCCGCCTTCCCGAGCGCCTGCGGCAAGACCAACCTCGCCATGCTGGAGCCCACCGTCTCCGGCTGGACCGTGGAGACGATCGGCGACGACATCGCCTGGATGCGGTTCGGCGAGGACGGCCGCCTCTACGCGATCAACCCCGAGGCCGGCTTCTTCGGTGTCGCGCCCGGCACCGGTGAGCACACCAACGCCAACGCCATGAAGACGCTGTGGGGCAACGCGGTCTTCACGAACGTCGCGCTCACCGACGACGACGACGTCTGGTGGGAGGGCATGACGGAGGAGCTCCCGGCCCACCTGACCGACTGGAAGGGCAACGACTGGACGCCGGACTCCGAGACCCCGGCCGCCCACCCCAACGCCCGCTTCACCGTGCCCGCCGCGCAGTGCCCGATCATCGCGCCGGAGTGGGAGGACCCCAAGGGCGTGCCGATCTCGGCGATCCTCTTCGGCGGCCGCCGTGCCAGCGCGGTCCCGCTGGTGACGGAGTCCTTCGACTGGAACCACGGCGTCTTCCTCGGCGCCAACGTGGCCTCCGAGAAGACCGCCGCCGCCGAGGGCAAGGTCGGCGAACTGCGCCGCGACCCGTTCGCGATGCTGCCGTTCTGCGGCTACAACATGGGCGACTACATGGCCCACTGGATCGACGTGGCCAAGGACAAGGACCAGTCCAAGCTGCCGAAGATCTACTACGTCAACTGGTTCCGCAAGGACGACGAGGGCAAGTTCGTCTGGCCCGGCTTCGGCGAGAACTCCCGGGTCCTGAAGTGGATCGTGGAGCGGCTGGACGGCAAGGCGGACGGTGTGGAGACGCCGATCGGCGTGCTGCCCACCCGCGACGCCCTCGACACCGACGGGCTCGACCTGTCCGACAGCGACCTCGACTTCCTGCTGACCGTCGACAAGGAGGTCTGGCGCGAGGAGGCCTCGCTGGTCCCGGACCACCTCAACACCTTCGGCGAGCACACCCCGAAGGAGCTGTGGGACGAGTACCGGGCGCTGGTCGAACGCCTGGGCTGAGCCCGCAAGACTCCGCGGCCGGTCCGGATGTGCCCTGACCAGCGATCGTCACGACCGGCCGCGGTGTGAACCGGCGAGGCCGCGCACAACGGCGTGTGCGGCCGACAGGCCTGCCGCCACCCGGCTCCGTCCGCCCCGACGGAGCCGGGGGCGGCAGGCCTTCGCCTGTTTCCTCAGCCGCCCCTCTCCTCCAGGTGGCGGGTATGCGTCTCCTGGCGTCTGACCTCGGCGTCCCGCAAGGCCGACGCCAGGTGCTCCGCCTCCTCCCTGAGGACGGTGAGCTGGCGTTCCAGGTGCCGTTCCGGCGGCTTCTGGCCCGGCGTCAGACGCGTCCACCACCGCGTCCGTACGAAGCTGTCGACCGCCTCCGGGAGGTCCTGGCGAACGATCCGGGACAGGGTGTGCACGCCCTCCGTCGCGGTCGGCGGCAGGTCCACCTCGGCCAGGTATCCGGCCGGCTTGCCGAAGTCCTCGCGCACCGCGCCTAACCGCGCCGAGAGTGTCGGGAAGTCCGGCAGCGGCGGACGCTCCGGCGGGGCGACGAGCGCGCCCGCGCCGTACGGGCCCGCCACCACCGGCCAGTAGGGCCCCGCCGCACTGAACGGGCGGTGACCGGCCGATCCCGGTATGCAACCGGAATCAGAACTTCCGTCCGTGGTAGGCGGGCGGCCCGCCGGGTACTCGGTCCGTCCAGAGAGGAGTTGGTGAGCGCATGGCGCAGGGTGACGACTTCTACAGCCAGGACCGACCGGAGAACCCGAGCCTGGCGGAGGACCGTCCGCGCGGCGGCGGTCCCGAGGACCGGCCGGTCACCGGGCACCGGCATGTGTGGATCTGGTGGCTGGTGGCGGCGGCGGTGATCCTGGTCCTGCTGGTCGTCTTCTGGTTCTGAGGACGAGGTGGCAACCCGGTCCGCGCGCCGCTTCTGTGCGCGCGGACCGGGGCCGTTCGAGGGGCGGCGCGGTACGGGGGTCAGCCCGCCGTCGTGAGTTCCGCCGCCGCCGTGTGCGCGTCCATGCGCTCCGCCGCGAGGATCGCCGCCGCGGTGTCCGCCCGGGAGGCGGCGACCACCAGGGCGCGGCCCGCCAGTGCGTGGGCGCGCTCGTGCAGCGCGGCGGGCCGCCGGCCCGCCGTCTGGGCCGTGCGGGCCGGGGTGCGTCCGCCCCGCAGCCGGGTCACCTGCTCGGCCAGCCGGGTCGCGGCGGCGTCGAGGTCGGCGGACGGCGTGAGGGCACGCAGCTCGTCCGTGACGGCGAGCAGTGCCGCGAGGTGTCCCGCGAGCTGGATGTCCAGCTCCTCCTCGCGGGTGCGGTGCGGGAAGTCCGAGGGTGTGTCGGCCATCGTGCTGTGCACCGACTTGCTGCGGATCGGCTCATACATGGGAGATGGCCTCCTGTGTCCTGTCAGGAAGCCATCCTAGCTTAGATCTCGTCTAAAGTTGACCCGGTTCACGGACGGTGGTCCGGTGGCTACGGCTGGCCGTACCCCTCCAGGAACCGTCCGATCCTGGTGATCGCGTCCCGCAGGTCGCCGACCGACGGCAGGGTCACCACCCGGAAGTGGTCCGGCTCCGGCCAGTTGAACCCGCTGCCCTGGACGACCATGATCTTCTCCTGCCGCAGCAGGTCCAGGACCATCTGCCGGTCGTCCTTGATCTTGAAGACCTGCGGGTCGAGGCGCGGGAAGAGGTAGAGGGCGCCCTTGGGGCGTACGCAGCTCACGCCCGGGATCTGGGTGAGCAGGTCGTAGGCGAGGTCCACCTGCTCCTTCAGTCGCCCGCCCGGCAGGACCAGGTCCTTGATGGACTGCCGGCCGCTGAGCGCGGCCACCACCCCGTGCTGCCCCGGCATGTTGGCGCACAGCCGCATGTTCGCGAGGATCGTCAGACCCTCCAGGTAGGAGTCGGCGTGCGCGCGGGGCCCGGAGACGGACATCCAGCCGACTCGGTAGCCCGCCACCCGGTACGCCTTGGACATGCCGTTGAAGGTGAGTGTGAGCAGGTCGGGGGCGACGGCGGCGGTCGGCGTGTGGGTGGCACCGTCGTAGAGGATCTTGTCGTAGATCTCGTCCGAGCAGACCAGCAGGTTGTGCCGGCGGGCGATGTCGGTCAGGCCCTTCAGCATCGCCTCGTCGTACACCGCGCCCGTCGGGTTGTTCGGGTTGATGATGACGATCGCCCTGGTGCGGTCGGTGACCTTGCGCTCGATGTCGGCGAGGTCCGGCATCCAGTCCGCCTGCTCGTCGCAGCGGTAGTGCACGGCCGTGCCGCCGGAGAGCGAGACGGCGGCGGTCCACAGCGGGTAGTCCGGCGCCGGTACGAGCACCTCGTCGCCGTCGTCGAGCAGCCCCTGCATCGCCATCACGATCAGCTCGGAGACGCCGTTGCCGATGAAGACGTGCTCGACGTCGGTCTCGATGCCGATGGTCTGGTTGTGCATGACGACCGCCCGGCGGGCGGCCAGCAGGCCCTTGGCGTCGCCGTAGCCGTGCGCGGTGGAGACGTTGCGGAGGATGTCCTCCAGGATCTCCGGCGGGCACTCGAAGCCGAAGGCGGCGGGGTTCCCGGTGTTCAGCTTGAGGATGCGGTGTCCCGCCGCCTCAAGCCGCATCGCCTCCTCGAGAACCGGGCCGCGGATCTCGTAACAGACATTGGCGAGCTTGGTCGACTGGATCACCTGCATGTCGGTGAGCTTACGGCCCGGTAACGCCCGCCGGGCCGTGTTTCCCACCACGTGAGACACGGACGAGGGACATGGGGGACACCTCGGAAGGCGGCGCTTTGGCCTGTTATCGCCGGTAGCTGTCTCAAAGCAGCCTGCTCTCCCTACAATCCGCGTCCATGCCGAGACCTGCCGAGAACGACGAGACGGGGGCGCCCAGCGTCTACCAGCCCCAGGGCGAGCCGGCCCCGGTGTACGAGGAGTACCCGGATCCGGCGTCCGCGCACGGCTGGCTCAACGCCTACGACGAGACACGCGAGCTGCCCAGGGTCGCGCCGGCCGCACCGCCGCCGGGCCGGGCGGAGCGGCGCCGGGCGGCAGCCGGCCGACGGCCGCGACGCAGGGCGGCGGCCGTCGGGGCGATCGGCGCCGCGTCCGTGGCCGCGCTGCTCGCAGGCGTCGCCCTGACCTCGTCCTCCTCCGGCGGCGGCACGCACGGCGAACAGGACCGTACGGAGCGTGCGCCGGCCGCGTCGTCCGCCCCGGCGCAGGGGGCGAGCCCGGCGGTCACGTCCGCCGCGCCGTCACCGGAGTCGGCCGCGCCCGCCGCGGTGACGCCGTCGGCCGGAGCCGCCACGTCGGCGGCGGGAGCGCCCACGGCCACCGCGGCGCCCTCGGCCACGGTCCCCGCGCCGGGGGCCGGCACCACCCCCGGCGCGCGTCCCGCGCCCACGCCATCCCCCACCGGCGCGACCCCGACCGCGTCCCCCGGCTACGGGGGGCACGGGTGGGGCCACGGGAGGGGCGGCGGCCGGTCCCACTGAGGCGCGACCGGGGGCCGGCCCGCGGAGTGCGTACCGCTTGCCCCAGCCGTTGTCACGGGCGGAAATCCGCCACGGCCGTTCCGGAAACGACTCCTTGCCCCCGCGTGCGCGCGCATTGAGAATGCGCATGACAAAAAAGCGGGTGGCCGGAAGATCTCCGGTCACCTCGTCGTACAGAGGGGACCCCACATGAACAAGCCTCTCGTCGCCGCGCTCGCCTCCCTGGCCATCACCGGGATCGGCACGGCACCCGCGGTCGCCGCTCCCCGGCAGGCCGCGGCGGTGACCGTCAACTTCGCCGGCACCGTCTCGCTCAGCAACTGCTCCGGCTCCGTCATCCGCTTCCCGAACTCCGCGGACAGCGACCCGGCCCTGGTCCTCACCAACGGCCACTGCCTGGAGACCGGCTTCCCCGACCCCGGCGAGGTCATCACCGGCCAGTCCTCCAGCCGTACCTTCGGCCTGCTCAACTCCTCCGGCACGAAGGTGGCCACGCTCCGCGCCAACCAGGTCGTCTACTCGACGATGACCGACACGGACGTCACGATCTACCGCACCACCACGACGTACGCGGCGATCAAGAACTCCTACGGCATCAGCCCGCTGACCGTCAGCAGCACCCACCCCGTCGCCGGCACCGCCATCAAGGTCGTCTCCGGGTACTGGAAGACGATCTACAGCTGCAACATCGACGGGTTCGTGTACCGGCTGAAGGAGGGCGACTGGACCTGGAAGGACTCGGTCCGCTACACCTCCGCGTGCAACACGATCGGGGGGACCTCGGGGTCGCCGGTGATCGACACCAGCACCGGGCAGGTCGTCGCCGTCAACAACACCGGCAACGAGGACGGGGAGCGGTGCACCGTCGACAACCCGTGCGAGGTGGACGCGAACGGGACGGTGACGGTCCGCCAGGGGATCAACTACGCCGAGGAGACGTACAACATCCCGGCGTGCTTCACGACGGGGAACGTGCTGAACCTGAGCGCGAGCGGGTGCACGTTGCCGAAACCGTAGGGGTTGTATCTCGGCTACCGGCGGGTGGGGGCTGGTCGCGCAGTTCCTCGCGCCCCTAAAGGGGCGCTCTGCGTACCGCTCGTCCCGCCAGTTCGCCGGTTCTGCGGCCGTCCTCGATCACGAAGCGGCCGTCGACCAGGACGTGGGGGATGCCCGTCGGCAGGTGGCGCGGGTTCTCGAACGTCGCGCCCGCCGCCACCGTCCGCGGGTCGAAGAGGACAAGGTCGGCCCGGTAGCCCTCGCGGATCAGGCCGCGGTCCGGCAGGCGCAGCCGGGCCGCGGGGCGGGACGTGAGGTGGGCGACGCACTCCTCCAGGGAGAGGACGCCCAACTCCCGCACGTAGTGGCCGAGGTAGTGCGGGAACGTGCCGTACGCCCGGGGGTGGGGCTTGGCGCCCTGGAGGATGCCGTCCGAGCCGCCGGTGTGGGCCCGGTGGCGCATGATCGTGCGGACGTTCTCCTCGTGGCCGACGTGCTGGAGCACGGAAGGGGCCAGCCGGTCCGCCAGGAGCAGGTGGCGGGCCGTCGCCCAGGGGCTCTCACCGCGCCGCCGCGCCGACTCCTCGACCGTGCGGCCGACGAACTCGGCCAGCCCGGGGTCGGCGACGCCCGAGATCTCGATCGTGTCCCACTCGACGGGCACGCCGTGGCAGCCGTCGGAGCCGATGTCCTCCAGGTGGTGGCGGATCCGTTCGGACGTGTCGTCGTCCGCCAGCCGGGCCAGGGCCGCCTCCGGGCCGCCCTCGTTCGCCCAGCCCGGCAGCAGCGCCGCGAGGGTCGTGCTGCCGGGGGTGTACGGGTAGGTGTCCAGGGTGATGTCGGCGCCCGCGGCGAGGGCCTCGTCGAGGAGGGACAGCAGCTCGGGTGCCCGGCCCTCGTTCACGGCGAAGTTCATGGTGGCGTGGGCCAGGTGCAGCGGGCAGCCCGCCTCCCGGGCCAGGGCCACCATCTCCGCGTAGGCGTCCAGGGCGCCCGCGCCGTAGGAGCGGTGGTGCGGGCAGTAGTAGCCGCCGTACTCCGCCACCACCCGGCACAGCGCGGTCAGTTCGGCGTCCGGGGCGTACATGCCCGGGGTGTAGGTGAGCCCGGAGGACAGGCCGACCGCGCCCTGTTCCAGGCCCTCGGCGACCAGCCGGCGCATCCGGTCCAGTTCGGCGGGGGTCGCCGCGCGGTCCTCCCAGCCGACGACGAGCGCCCGGACCGTGCCCTGGGGGACCAGGTACGCCGCGTTCACCGCGATCCCCCGGTCGAGGCGGTCCAGGTACTCGCCCACGGACCGCCAGTCGAAGTCGAGGTCGTCGCCGTGGCCGTGCCAGCCGGCGATCGCCCGGCGGACCTCCGCCAGGGTGCGGTCGTCGACCGGCGCGTACGACAGCCCGTCCTGGCCGAGCACCTCCAGGGTCACCCCCTGCGCGGCCTTGGCGCTGTGGTCGGGGTCGCGCAGCAGGGCCAGATCGCTGTGCGCGTGCATGTCGACGAACCCGGGGGACAGCACCAGGCCCTCCGCGTCCAGCTCGCGCACGGCGCGGGGACGCTGGCAGCCGGCCGCCGCGGCCTCCTTGACGATCGACACGATCCTGCCGTCGTCGACGACCACGTCCGCGCGGTAGGAGGGCTCGCCGCTGCCGTCGACGACGTCCGCGTCCCGGATGACCAGGTCCTCCACGGCCCCTCCTAGAAGAACGTACGGATGTAGTCGACGACCGTCCCGTCCGCCTCGGCGACCGGGAGCAGCTGCCACTTGTCGAACGAGGTGCAGGGGTGGGACAGGCCGAGCCCGATCCAGTCCCCGACCTCCAGGTCCGCCTCCGGGGTCGTCTCCAGCCAGGTGTGCTGGTCGGACAGCCCGGTCACCGTGATGCCCGTCGCCGGACGCCGGACACCGCCCCGGCGGACCACCCGGGCGGACGGCAGGTGGAGGTCGTGGGCGGCGTCCCGCTTGCCCGCGTTGGCGAAGGCCTGCCCGGGGGAGGGGCGGGAGACGACCTGCGCCCAGAGCCGGAAGGCCGGCTCCAGCGCGCCCTCCTCGGGGACGCGGTTGAAGGGGGTGAGCTCGCGGTAGTGGCCGTCGTCGTGCGAGACGTACGCGCCCGAGCGGAGCAACTTCAGCACCGGGAGGGAGAGTTCGGGGATCTCCGCGAAGACCTCCGCCACCACGTCGAACCAGGCGCTGCCGCCCGCGCTGACCACGATCTCCGAGAGCCCCGCGAACCGTCCCGCCGCGTCGAAGCCGGCGGCGAGCGCGACCAGGCGGCGCACATAGGCGCGCACCCGGTCCGGGTCCGCCCGCGGGACCTCGCCCTCGTACCCGGCCACCCCCACCAGCCGCAGCGTGCCGGTCGCGGCCACCGCGTCGGCGACCGCCGCGCACTCCTCGGCGGTGCGCACGCCGGTACGGGCCCCCTCCCCGGCGGCCAGTTCGACGACGACGTCCACGCGGCGCCCGGTCCCCCGCAGCGCCGCGTCCATCAGCGCGACCCCGCGCACGGAGTCGACGTAGCAGACGAAGCCGAACTGCTCGTCCCGGGCCAGCTCCGCGGCGATCCAGCGGAGCGCCGGGGCGTCCACGAGTTCATTGGCGAGGAAGACCCGGCGGGTGCCGAAGGCCCGCGCCACCCGCACCTGGTGCGGCATGGCCAGGGTGATGCCCCACGCCCCGCGCTCGACCTGGCGACGGAACAGCTGGGGTGCCATGGAGGTCTTGCCGTGCGGCGCGAAGGCGAGGCCGTGCCGTGCCGTGTACGCCTCCATGAGCGCGAGGTTGTGCTCCAGGTGCTCGGCGGACAGCGCCAGTACCGGGGTCGTGAAGCCGTCGGAGAAGAGGTTGCGGCGCTGGGCGGCCAGCTCGCCGACGGTGTGGCCCTCGGCGTCCGGCGGGAGACCCTTGAAACGGTGGTCGACGCGTTCCTCCGCGAGCCGGGCGAGTGCGTCGGTGCCGGTGTCGAGGGACACGGTGCCTCCCTGATCAGGTGGTTGCGTTCTCCGCAACGCTCATTGCGTAGAGCGCTTGTCGCTGTCTAACATCCACGCCGACGCCGGGTCAACGGAGCCCGCGGCGACCCGAGACGACCCGAGACGACGAGGAGCCCCCACCATCGTGAAGGCCACGGACGGCGTTGACGTCGTGGATGTCGTCGCGCTCGGCGAGTCCATGGTCACCTTCCTGCCCGGCCGGCCGGGGCGGCTCGCGGACGTACCGTCCTTCGACCGTGCCATCGGCGGCGCCGAGTCCAACGTGGCCTGCGCGCTGGCCGCCGCCGGACACACCGTGCGGTGGGTCAGCCGGGTCGGCGCGGACGGGTTCGGCGACCACCTCGTGGCGACGGTCGCGTCGCACGGCGTCGACGTCTCCCACGTGGGCCGTGACCCGGTGCGCCCGACCGGGGTGTACTTCCGCACGGCGGGGGACCGGGCCACGGACGCGCACGAGGTGGCCTACTACCGGGCGGGGTCGGCCGCGTCCGCGATGTCGGTGCGGACGGTGGATCCGGCCGCGGTGCGTGCGGGCCGGGTCCTGCACCTGTCGGGGATCACGGCCGCGCTGTCCCGGGAGTGCCTGGGACTGCTGCGCGAACTGACGGCTCCCACCGGGGAACGAACGCCGGTGGTGTCGTTCGACGTGAACTTCCGGGCGGGGCTGTGGACCGGCTCGGGCGGCGCGGATGTGCTGCTGGAGCTGGCACGCCGGGCCGACATCGTGTTCGTGGGGGAGGACGAGGCGGAGCAGGCGTGGGGGGTGACGGGAGGGCCGGCCGGGGTCAGGGAGCTGCTGCCGGAGCCAGGGGTGCTGGTGGTGAAGCAGGGAGGTGCGGGGGCGACGGCTTTCGTGTCGGCCGCGGGTGCGTGGGGGCTGGGCGAGCGGTTCCCCGCGCCCCTTCCGGGGCGCTTCACGCCCCGGCCCACCTTCGAACCCGCCCCCGCCGTCGACGTCGTGGCAACCGTCGGCGCCGGTGATGCCTTCGCCGCCGGTTTTCTCTCCGGCATCCTGCGCGGCCTTCCGGTCGGGCAGACGCTCAGGCTCGGTCACCTGTTCGCCGCCGCCGCCCTCACCAGCCCCGCCGACCTCGCCCCGCCCCCCGACCGCGACACCGCCGACCGGCTGACCGCTCTCGGCGCCCCCGCCTGGGGGACACTTCGACTCGGCCCCGGCTGGACGCGGGCCGCAGCGGCCGAAGAGGAGGGACGCACCCCATGAGCCAGACCGTCGACCGAGCGCTCAGCATCCTGCCCCTGCTGGCGGAGGGCCCCGCCGACCTCGGCCAGGTCGCCGACCGCCTCGGCGTGCACAAGTCGACCGCGCTGCGGCTGCTGCGCACCCTCCACGAACACGGCCTGGTCTACCGCCAGTCCGACCAGCGCTACCGCCTCGGCGCCCGCCTCTTCGCGCTCGCCCAGGAGGCCATGGAGAACCTCGACGTCCGCGAGATCGCCCACCCCCACCTGGCCCGCCTCAACGACGCCTGCGGACACACCGTGCACCTCGCCGTCCTGGAGGAGGGCGAGGTCCTCTACATCGACAAGGTCGAGAGCCGCTACCCGGTGCGCATGTACTCCCGGATCGGCAAGCCGGTCGCCATCACCGTCGCCGCCGTGGCGAAGCTGCTCATCGCCGACCTGCCCGAGCCGGAGCGGCGGGCCCTCGCCGACCGGCTCGACTACCCCATGTACACGGCCCGTTCGACACCGAACGCGGAGGCGTTCCTCAGGGAGCTCGCCGCGGTGCGCGAACAGGGCTGGGCCACCGACCTCGGCGGCCACGAGGAGTCCATCAACTGCGTGGCCGCACCGGTGCGCGGCGCCGACGGGCGCGTCGTCGCCGCGCTGTCGGTCTCCGCGCCCAACGTCGTCGTCACCGCCGACGACCTCCTCACCCTGCTCCCGCAGGTCCGCCGTACGGCGGACGCGATCAGCGGCGAGTACTCAGGCAGGACCCCGATCAAGGAAGCCGGCAACCGATGACCGAGAAGACCGCCCTCACCCCGAAGACCCACACCACCCCGCCCGCGAAGTTCTCGCACGGCGTCCGCAAGGGCAACCTCCTCCAGGTCGCCGGCCAGGTCGGCTTCCTGCCCGCCGAGGAGGGCCGGCCCCCGACCCCGGCCGGCCCGACCCTGCGCGAGCAGACCCTGCAGACCCTCGCCAACGTCAAGGCGATCCTGGAGGAGGGCGGCGCCTGCTGGGACGACGTGATGATGATGCGCGTCTACCTGACGGACGTCGGCCACTTCGCCGAGCTGAACGAGATCTACGACCGCTACTTCGACGAGCAGGGCCTCACCCAGGCCTACCCGGCGCGCACGACGGTGTACGTCGGCCTGCCCCCGGGGCTGCTGATCGAGATCGACGCGCTGGCCGTGCTCGACTCACCGGCCCCGGCGTCCTGACGGCCTGTTCGGGTAGGCGTCTCATAACGAAGTTGGGGTCGACTGTGTCCGGCACAGGTTCTTCGACCATACTGCCCGCTGTGGAGCAGCGCATAGGAGCCAACAGCCAGCCCCTGGAGGGTGCCGGATTCGACCCGGCCTTCATCCCCGGGCTCACCTCACCCGCGCCCGCCCGGCCGCAGGACGCGGAACCGCAGGACGCGCCGGCGACGGCCGTCGAGGCGGCGGACGCCGAGGCCGGCGAGGCCGGGGCCGGTACCGTCGTCGAGTCGGCCGCACCGGCCGCGGAAGCCGGGGACGCGGCCGAGGAGGCCGCGGCCGAGGACGGCGAGGGGGCCGGGGCGGCCGCCGACGGGCCCGTCTTCGAGGCCGCCGACCGCCGTGCGCGGATAGTGGCCGACGCGACCGGTGTGCGGCTCAGCCTCGACGAGGAGAAGTGCGAGTTCCGCTGGGACGAGATCGGCGCGGTCGAGACCGAGACACCGCGCTTCGGCAAGCGCTTCACGATCACCGTCCACACCCCGGACCGCCGCTGGTACCCCATCGAGATCGAGGCGACGTCCCGCTCCCGCTTCCCGGAGTGGGAGCAACAGCTGGACGCCGTCCTGGACGCGTACTTCGAGGACGGCACGGACGGCGAAGACGGCACGGACGGCGGGGACGGCACGGACGGCGCGGACGGCGCGGAGGCGAGCGCCGCACTATAGCCCACCCGCAGTCCAGGGACCCGGGCCTTCCCGAAGTGCACTCGGCGGCGTGACCCCCGCCTGTCCCTCCTCGGCCCGCCACGGCACCGTGGACCCACGGCCGAGAGGAGGGCTCGCTGATCATGGGCGGACCGGCGCCGAGCGGGGGCTGTCACCTGCCGGTCGAGACGACCAGCTTCGTCGACCGGCGGGACGAACAGGCCGCCGGACGGGAACTGCTGGCGAAGGCCCGCCTCGTCACGCTCACCGGCCCCGGCGGCGTGGGCAAGACCCGGCTCGCCACGCACATCGCGGCCCGGGTCGCCCGCGCCTTCCCCGACGGCGTCCGCCACGTCGCCCTCGCCGGCCTGCGCGACCCGGAACTCGTCCCGCTGGCCGCGGCCGACGCCCTCGGACTGCACGACCACTCCGCCCGGCCGCCCCTGGACGCGCTGGTGGCGCGGCTGCGCGACCGCCGCCTGCTGCTCGTCGTGGACAACTGCGAGCATCTGCTCGCCGCCTGCGCCGGTCTCGCCGCCGCCCTGCTGCACGGCACCACCGCCGTCCGGGTCCTCGCCACCAGCCGGCACCGCCTCGGGCTCACCGAGGAACACCTCCTCGAAGTACGGCCGCTGGCGGTCCCCGACCCGGACGGCGACCTCTCGGCGCCCGGCTCCCACCCCGCCCTCGCCCTCTTCGCCGACCGCGCCGCCGCCGTACTCCCCGGCTTCCGGCTCACCCCCGCCAACCGGGCCGCCGCCGCCCGGCTGTGCCGTCGCCTCGACGGGCTGCCCCTCGCCATCGAACTCGCCGCCGTCCGGATGCGCGTCCTCGGCCTCGACCAGCTCCTCGCCCGCCTCGACGACCGCTACCGGCTGCTGACCGCCGGCAGCCCCGCGGCCCTGCCCCGCCACCAGACGCTGCGCGCGGCCGTCGACTGGAGCCATGAGCTGTGCACCGGTCCCGAGCGGACGGCGTGGGCGCGGCTCTCGGTGCTGGCCGGCGGCTTCGACCTGGAGACGGCCGAAGCCGTCTGTCACGACCTGCGCCCGCCGGACGTCCTGGAAGCCGTGGCCGGACTGGTCGACAAGTCCGTCCTCACCCGGGAGGAGGCCCCGGCCGGCGGCGCCGCCCGCTACCGGCTCCTCGACACCCTCCGCCAGTACGGCCTCGACCGGCTCCGGGAACGCCCCGGCGAGGAGGCAGCCGCCCGGCTCCGGCACCTGAACCGGGTCCAGGAGCACGCGGACGCCTGCGAGGCGGCCTGGTTCGGGCCCGGCCAGCGGGAGACCGTCGCCCGGCTCCGCGCCGACCAGGACAACCTGCGCGCCGCCCTCGACTTCAGCCTCGCCACCCCCGGCCGGGCCCACGCCGGGCTGCGGCTCGCGGGCACCCTCTGGTTCTACTGGCACGCCTGCGGCGCCCCGCGCGAGGGCCGCTACTGGCTCGACCGCGCCCTCGAAGCCAACCCCGAGCCGACCCCCGAACGCGCCCGTGCCCTCTGGGTCTCCGCCCTGCTCGCCGGCAGCCCCGAGGACCTCACCCGGGGCCTGCGCCGGGCCCGCGAGGCCCGCGCCCTCGCCGAGCGGCTCGGCGACCCGGCGGAGGCCGCCCACGCCGACTACGTGATCGGTGTCGTACAGCTGTTCGCCGACGACCTGCCCGCCGCCCGCGCCCACTTCGAGACCACCGTCGCCCGGGGTCCCGTACCCGGCCAGCACCTCAGCCTGCACGGCCTGGACCTGGTCGAACTCGCCTGTGCGCACGCCTTCCTGGGCGGCGCGGAGCGGGCCGTCGCCGTCTGCGAGCGGGCCCTGCGGCTGTGCGAGGCGCACGACGAGGACTGGGTCCGCTCCTACGTGCTGCGCATCCTCGCCCTCGCCCACGCCGTCCGCGCCGACTGGCGCCGGGCCGAGCCGCACGCCCGCGAGGCACTGCGCCGCAAACTCGACGTCCACGACGTGATCGGCATCGGGCTGACCCTGGACCTGCTCGCGAGGATCGCCGACGCACTGGGCGCCGCCGAGCGCACCGCCGTACTCCTCGGCGGCGCCGACCGTGTCTGGTCCGACATCGACCGCGACCGCTGGGGCTCCACCGCCCTCAACTCGGCCCGCCGCGCCTGCGAGGAGCACGCGAGGGCCGCCCTCGGGGCGGACGGGTTCGAGGCCGCGTACGGCAGGGGCGGCGCGTCGGCCCTGGCGGAGATCGTGGCCTACGCGCTGGACGAGCGGCCGCCGGGGCCCCGGACGCGCCCGGAGCCGGGGGCGGCTCCGGTCCGGCTCACGCGCCGGGAGACCGAGGTCGCCGAACTCGTCGCCGAGGGGCTCGGCAACCAGCAGATCGCCGACCGCCTGGTGATCGCCCGCCGTACCGCCGAGGGCCACGTGGAACGCATCCTCGGCAAGCTCGGCTTCCGCAACCGCAGCCAGATCGCCGCCTGGGTGACCGCCCGGCGCTGACGCACAGGAGACCTGATGAGCAGCAGTACGAGCGCCCGCCCCGCCGCGGCCCAGGGGCGGTTCGACCACCGGATGGCCGTCTTCGGCTCGGACGACGCGTTCCTCGCGGCCGCCCTGCCGTTCCTCGCCGAGGGCCTGGCCGCGCCGGACGAGCCGCCGCCGGTCGCCATCGCCGCACCGGCCCACCTGGCCGTCCTGCGCGACGCGCTCGGCACCGACGCCAAGGGCATCGGTTTCATCGACCACACCGACTGGTACACCGGCACGGCCGCCAACGCCGTGGCACAGGGCGCCGGTTTCCTCGCGGCGAACGCCGGACCCGGCGGCCGCGTCCACCTGCTCATGGAGCCCGACTGGGCGGGACGCGCGGGCCGTTCGGTCCGGGAGAGCGCCGAGTGGATCCGCTACGAGTCCCTCGCGAACCTGCTGTTCGCCCCCTTCGCCACCACGGCCATGTGCGCGTACGACACCCGGACGGCCGGCGACGCCGTGGTCGACGCGGCCCGCCGTGCCCACCCCGGCACCGGGGTGTACGAGCAACCGGAGGTACTGGTGAAGGAGTTGGACGCCGTGCCGTTGGCGCCGTCCCCGCGGTCGGCCGTCCGGCTGACGGCGGTGGAGGGGGTGCGGGACTGGGCCGCCGGGCAGGGGCTCGCGCCCGCGGAGGCGGAGCTGTTCACGCGGGCGGTGGCCGAGGCGGCCGAGGCGTACGGGCCCGTCATCGAGTTCCTCGCCTGGGGCGAGGCCCCGGGCTGCGTCTGCGAGCTGCGGCTGTGCCGGGCCGTGGCGGATCCGCTGGCCGGGTTCGTGCCGCCGGGCAGCGGGGACCCGGAGCCCGGGCAGGGGCTGTGGTTCACCCGCCAGGTGTGCGCGTACGTCGACGTGCGGGACGGGGTGATGGGCGACGGGGCGAGGATCCGCGTCCAGTACGCGTGAGCGGGACGCCGTACGCGCGTACTGCCGGGGCTCCCCGTACGCGGGTACCCGATCAGGTATTCCTCCCCCTGTGCGGGGAGCCGGTCACCGGCACGCTGGAGGGCATGCTGCAACCCTTCGGTGGCCGGCTCCCGGACACCGGCCCCCCGTACGCCGCGTATCCGCAGCCACCGACCCGGGCCGGTCATCTGAGTGTCGAGTACGAGCCGCGTCCGACGGCGGCGGGCGACGCGCGGGCGGCGGTGCGGCGGCAGCTGGAGGAGTGGGGGCTGGCCGACCAGGACGACGTGGCGTACGTGTGCGAGCTGCTGGCCGGCGAGCTGGCGGCGAACGCGCTGTGCCATGCGGCGAGCCGGTTCCGGCTCACCCTGTCGGCCTCGCACGGACTGCTGCGCTGCGAGGTCACCGACGAGGACCGCCGCCCCCCGCGGGTCCTGGACGCGGGCCTCGCGGAGGGCGGCAGGGGGATGTACCTGGTGGACGCGCTCGCCCGGCGCTGGGGCTGCCACCAGGACGGGCCGGGCAAGACCGTGTGGTTCGAGCTCGGCACCTGCGGGTGCGACGGCTGCGGCCGGCGGCAGCCGTAGCGCCCCCGCGGGCCGGGTCCCGGCGGCGTGCCCGGCCGCCGGGACCTCAGCGGTCACGGCAGGGCGTGCACGTGGGCGCCCACCGAGGACGACCACGCGTTCCCGGCGGACGCGTCCCAGTTGGTCGACCAGGTCATCGCGCCCCGCAGGCCGGGGTAGGCCGTCGACGGCTTGAACGACCCGCAGTTGGTGAGCTTGGTCAGGCAGTCGAGGGCGTTGTTGACGACGGTGGGCGACACGTAGCCGCTGCCCGCCGCGCTGGTCGACGCCGGCAGGCCGAGGCCCACCTGGGACGGCGACAGACCGCCCTGCAACTGGATGCAGGCCAGCGCGGTGAGGAAGTCCACCGAGCCCTGGCTGTACACCTTGCCGTCGCAGCCCAGCATCGAACCGCTGTTGTAGTACTGCATGTTGACGACGGTGAGGATGTCCTTGATGTTCAGGGCCGTCTGGAAGTACCCGTTGGACGTCGACTGCATGTCGATCGTCTGCGGGGCCATCGTGATGATCAGCGAGGAGCCCGCCTTCGACGACAGCGAGCGCAGCGCCTGGCTCATGTAGGTCGCGTTGATGCCGTTCTCCAGGTCGATGTCGACGCCGTCGAACCCGTACGTCTGCATCAGCGCGTACACGGAGTTGGCGAAGTTCGTCGCGGAGGCCGAGTCGCTCACCGAGATCGTGCCGTTCTGGCCGCCGATCGAGATGACGACCTTCTTGCCGGCCGCCTGCTTGGCCCTGATGTCGGCCTTGAACTGGTCGACCGTGTAGCCGCCGAGCCCGGAGGAGTCGAGGGTGAAGCTCACCGCGCCCGGTGTGCCGGTCGCGTCCGCGAAGGCGACGGCGATGATGTCGTACGAGGACGGCACGTCCGAGATCTTCTGGACGGTGGCGCCGTTGTTGAAGTTCTGCCAGTAGCCCGTGACGGCGTGCTTGGGCAGGGCGCCGCCGCCCCCCGTGCCGGTCGTGGTGGTCGTCGCCGTCACCGCCGCCGACTTCGCCGACTCACCGGCCGAGTTGGTCGCGCTGACCTGGAACGAGTACGACGTCGAGGCCGCGAGCCCGGTGACGGTGGCCGAGGCTCCGGTGACCGCCGAGACCTTGGTGCCGTTCTGGTAGACGTTGTAGCCGGTCGCGCCCGACACCGCGCCCCAGGACAGGGACGCCGAGGACGAGGTCGTACCGGAGACCGCGAGGCCCGTGGGGGTCGCCGGGACGGTCGGGGCCGGTCCTGAGCCGCCACCGCCGTCGGGGCCGTAGACCGAGACGTCGTCGGCGTAGTAGGCGGCCTGGCCGTACCAGCCGTGGGTCCAGACCGTGACCGAGGTGGTGGCGGCACCGGTGGTGAAGGTCGTCGACAGTTGCGTCCAGGACGTGTTGGGGGTCCAGGTCGACACGTCCGTGGTGCCGGTGCCGGTCACCCCGAGGTAGGTGTAGGAGCCCTGCACCCACGCGCTCAGCGTGTACGTCGAGTTGGCCTGCACCGCCACCGTCTGGCTGCACTGGGCGTAGTCCTGTCCGGCGGGGGTCGCCTTCAGCGCGGCGCTGCCCGAGTGGACGGGGGAGGAGACCGTCGTGCCGCTGCCCGCGGAGCAGGTCCAGTCGGACAGGCCCGACTCGAAGCCGGCGTTCTTCGCGTTGTTGACGTCGGCGGCGGAGGCGGGGGCGGCGGTCAGGCCCGCCATCGCGAGGGCCGTGGCGAGGGTGGCCACGGCCGACCAGGTGCGGATGCGTCGCCGTCCGGTGCGGGGGGACGCCGGTCGCGGGATGAGTCTGGGCATGACAAACAAGTTGGTCCAGACCAATTCTCCTGTCAATAGGTCCAGACCAAATTTCGTACCGCCTCAGGCCCCGGTCATATGCTCAACCTGTCCCGATTTGGAGCTGGTTGTGTGGTCACAGATCCCAGACAGCTGCACAAACGCTGTTCTCCGGCCACAGGGGCGTGGTTACAGTGCTGAGGTAGTCACGCAATGAAGTCGTCCCGGCTCTCTGGAGTAACACCGGTGAGCCGTCGGGGTGTGAAGAGCGGGGAGCTGCGCGTGCCAACTGCCATTGCCGTGACCAGTGCCGACATGGCGCTGCCGGTGCAGGACGAGCGGACCATGCCCGCGGTCGTCCTGAAGGACCTCGACAAGCGCCCGCTCGAACAGACCCTCGCCGAGTTCGTGGCCCTCATCGAGCAGTACGGACATGTGGTCGTCGTGTACTCCGGCGCCGTACCGGACGCCGTCACCCGCCGCCTGCACACCCTGCGCTCCCTTCTGGAGAGCGACCGGATCGCGCTCTTCCGCCCGGACCTGCCCCCTCTCGGCATCGCCGTGCTGGCACGGCAGTTGCGGCAGCTCGCCACCTGCGACCTCAGCCCCGGCGTGCTCGCCTCGGCCGGCCGGCTGCTCACCCACTACCTCCACTCCGGCGCCGTCCTCGGCTCGGTCGCCAAGCTGGACCGGGTCCCGGTCACCCTCAAGGCACACGCCAAGTCCTGGATGCCCGGCACCCAGTTCGCGGTCGTCGCGCACCCCGAACCCCAGCTGGTCCGCGTCGGCCCGGACGCCGTGCTGGGCGGCCCCGAGTTCAGCACCTGGCTGCTCGTCGCCAGGGGCCAGTTGCAGTCGGACTGGATCGGCGGCCTCGCCCCGTCCTGGGGCGCGCACGGCCTGCGGGAGACCCCGCTGCCCGCCGAGTCGGCCGAGTGGTGGGGGACCGGCCGGCTGATCGAGTTCACCAGCTACCTCGCCGACCTCTCGGTCCTCTACCAACTGGTCACCTCCGTACGGCAGACCAGTTGTCACTGGTGCGGCATCGACGTCATCGGCGACCGCTGCGTCTTCTGCTCCGCCACCCCGCCGGTCCCCGATCCGCCCGCGCCCCGCGCCCTGGAACAGCGCACGCCCGCCTGACGGCCGGGGCGGCGGCCGCCCCGGACGAACCCGTACCGCCCACCGCACGGTTCCCCCACTTCCTCCGCTTCCCCGATGAGGTCGCACGGTCCATGAACTCCCGTCAGCGCCGCGGCGTGATACTCCTGATCCTGTCGGTGCTCTGCGCGCTCGGCGCGTTCGCCGGCGTGCTCTCCGTCATCGACGACGTGAAGTCGCAGGTCGGCCCCGAGGTCACCGCGTACAAGGTCCGGTCGGACGTCAAGCCGTACACGACACTGACCGCGGGACAGTTCCAGAAGGTCGAGATGCCCAAGCGGTGGCTCTCCGCCAACGCCGTCACCAGTCTCGGCGAGATCCAGGGCAAGATCGCGGTCACCACGCTGAAGAAGGGCTCCCTGCTCCAGACCGACATGGTCGTCGACCAGCCCGAGCTGAAACCGGGCGAGCAGGAGGTCGCCATCATGATCGACGCGGCCACCGGCGTGGCCGGCAAGATCACCCCGGGCGCCCTGGTCAACGTCTACGCCACCTTCCAGGGCAAGCAGGCCGGCGCCCCCGACCAGTCGAAGATCATCGTGACCGACGCCCGGGTCCTGGACGTCGGCGCCCAGCTCAGCTACGTCGACCCCGACAACCGCAACCAGCAGCCCACCGACGCCGTCCCCATCACCTTCGCGCTGTCCACGCTCGACGCCCAGCGCCTCACCTACGCGGAGTCCTTCGCCCAGCGGGTCCGGCTCGCCCTGGTCGCCCCCGGCACCCACACCAGCGTGCCGGACAAGGACCGTACGTACGAACTCGCGACGGACAAGTGAGAGGCGCCTCGCGCATGCCCATCAGGATCCTCCCCGCCGTCGGTGACGCGGACGCCGCCCGGTCCCTGGTCGCCCTGCTCAGCCAGCTCCCGGACGCCGAACCGCTGTCCCCCGTCGTGGACTCCACCCAGCTCGTGGACCTGCTCGCCCGGTTCGCCGCCGAGTCGGTCGACGAACTCCCCGAGGTCGTCGTCGTCCACGAACGCATCGGACCGGTCCCGGCCCTGGAACTGATCCGCGAGGTCGCGCTCCGCTTCCCCGCCGTGGGCGTCGTCCTCGTCACCACCGACACCAGCCCCGGCCTGTTCGCCGCCGCGATGGACTCCGGCGCCCGCGGCCTGGTCGGACTCCCGCTGAGCTACGAGGAACTGGCGGGCCGCGTGCAGGCCGTCGCCCAGTGGTCCACGGGCGTACGCCGGCACCTCGGCCACGGCGCCGACGTCCTCGCCGGCGTCGGCGGCACCGTCGTCACCGTCAGCGGCGCGAAGGGCGGCACCGGCGCGACCCTGGTCGCCGTCCAGATCGCCCTCGCCGCGCAGGCCTCCGGCCACCCCACCGCCCTGGTCGACCTCGACCTCCAGACCGGGGACATCGCCTCCTACCTCGACGTCCAGTTCCGCCGCTCGGTCGCCGACCTCGCCGCGGTGGGCGACATCTCCCCGCGCGTCATGGCCGAGGCCGTCTTCCGCCACGACTCCGGGCTGGCGCTGCTGCTGGCGCCCGCCGAGGGCGAACGCGGCGAGGAGGTCACCGACCGCGCCGCCCGGCAGATCCTCAGCGCCCTGCGCTCCCGCTACGAGGTGGTGGTCGTCGACTGCGGCGCCCAGCTCGCCGCGGCCGGGGCGGCGGCCGTGGAGACCGCGGACCTGGCGCTGCTGGTCACCACGCCGGACGTGGTCGCCGTACGCGCGGCCAAGCGCACGGTCCGGATGTGGGACCGGCTGCAGATCCGCAAGGCGGAGGAGACCACGGTGGTGGTGAACCGCTACACGAGGGCCACCGAGATCCAGCCGGCCCTGATCCAGCGGATCACCGGGACGGCGGTCGCGGGCACGTCGGTCCCCGCCAACTTCAAGGAACTCCAGGGGGCGGTGGACGCCGGGCGGATGCACGAGCTGGACGCGCGGAGCACGGTACGGCAGGCGCTGTGGGCGCTGGCGGGGGAGCTGGGGCTGGTGCGGACGGGGGAGCGGACGGTGCCGCGCAGGGCGTCCGCGGGATTCCGCCGACGGAAGGAACTGCCGTGAGGGGGCGGGGGGGTCGTCGGTCGGGTGCGGGTGCGTGGGGGCCGGTCGCGCAGTTCCCCGCGCCCCTGAAAGCAGGGCGCCGCCGTGAGCGCCCCTTCAGGGGCGCGGGGAACTACGCGAGCAACCCCCACCGGGTCGCACCCGGCCGACGACCGCGCGACCGCGGCCAGGTCTCCATCGAGCTCATCGGCATGACGCCGGTCATCATCCTCACCCTCGTCCTCGTCTGGCAGGCCGTCCTCACCGGCTACGCCTTCACCCTCGCCGGGAACGCCGCCGACGAGGGCGCCCGCGCCGGCACGGCCGTGCCGCGTGGCGAACGCTTCGGCGTCTGCCAGGCCGCCGCCCTGAAGGACCTCTCCGGCGCCTGGCGGGAGGGCGCCACGGTGGACCGCTGCGGCGGCACCGGCACGGTCGTCGCGGACGTCTCCCTGCGCGTCCCGGTCCTGTTCCCCGGCACGATCGACTTCCCGGTCACCGTGCACGGCCACGCCGGCACGGTGGAGGAGGTGAAGCGCTGATGAACCCCCCGCCGAACCGCCCCCCGAACCCCCCGCCGAACCGCCGTCGGCAGCCCCGCGACCGCGGCCAGGTCGCCGTCGAGTACCTCGGCTTCGTCCCGATCCTCCTCGTCGTCGCCCTGGCCGGCATCCAGCTCGGCGCCGTCGCCTACGCCGCCGAGCAGGCCGGGACGGCGGCCCGGGCCGGTGCCCGCGCCGCCTCGCTGCAACAGGACGTCGGCGCCGCCTGCGCCGGCGCGGTCAGCGGCGGGATCGACGTGCGCTGCGCCTCCTCCGGCGGCGGCGACTCCGTCACCGTCACCGCCACCGTCCACATCCCGAAGATCGTCTGGGACCTGGGCAACGCCACCAAGTCCGCCACGATGCCCGTCGACCACGGAACGAGGAGCACGGCACCATGAGCCTGCGGGCACGCATCAACTCCCCTGAGGAGAACGGCAGCCGGGGCGAGGACGGCCACCTGGTCTCCTCGTACCGGGCCAAACTCCTGGAGGAGATCGACCTCGCGGAGATGAGCGCGCTGGCCGCCGCCGAGCGCCGGGCCCGTCTCGAACGCGTCCTCGGTCACATCATCAGCCGCGAGGGCCCCGTCCTCTCCACCGTGGAACGCTCCCAGCTGATCCGCCGCGTGGTCGACGAGGCACTCGGGCTCGGCATCCTGGAGCCGCTCCTCGAAGACGCGTCGATCACCGAGATCATGGTGAACGGCCCCGACGCGATCTTCGTGGAACGCGGCGGCCGGGTGGAGCAGCTGCCGTTGCGCTTCGTCTCGGCCGACCAGCTGATGCAGACCATCGAACGCATCGTCTCGACGGTCAACCGCCGCGTCGACGAGTCCAACCCCATGGTCGACGCCCGCCTGCCCTCCGGCGAACGCGTCAACGTCATCATCCCGCCGCTCTCGCTCACCGGCCCCACCCTCACCATCCGCCGCTTCCCGCGCTCCTTCACCCTCCAGGAGCTGATCGGCTTCGGCTCGCTCGACGAGCACATGGTGTTCCTGCTGGCGGGCCTGGTGCAGGCGAAGTTCAACATCATCGTGTCCGGGGCCACCGGCACCGGCAAGACGACCCTCCTCAACGCCCTCTCCGGCCTGATCCCCGCCCACGAACGCATCATCACCATCGAGGACTCCGCCGAACTCCAGCTCCAGCAGTCGCACGTGGTCCGCCTGGAGTCCCGTCCCGCGAACGTCGAGGGCAAGGGCCAGGTCACCATCCGCGACCTCGTCCGCAACTCGCTGCGGATGCGCCCCGACCGGATCGTGGTCGGTGAGGTCCGCGGCGGCGAGTCCCTCGACATGCTCCAGGCCATGTCCACCGGCCACGACGGGTCCCTCGCCACGGTCCACGCCAACAGCGCCGAGGACGCCCTGACCCGGCTCCAGACCCTGGCCTCCATGTCGGACGTCGAGGTCCCCTTCGTCGCCCTGCACGACCAGATCAACAGCGCCGTCGACGTCATCGTCCAGCTCACCCGGTTCGCCGACGGCGCCCGCCGGATCACCGAGATCGCCGTACTCGACAGCCACGGCAGCGAGCCGTACCGGCTGGCCACCGTGGCCCGGTTCGACGCCCGGCCCATGACCCACGACGGCCGGGTCCACGGCGCCTTCCAGTACTTCCCGCTCCCGCGCCGCACCGCCGACCGCCTCTACATGGCGAGCCAGCCGATCCCGCAGGCCTTCGGCGTGGCCCAGCACCTCGACCAGCTCACCACCCGAGAAGCGAGGTAGCCCCATGCCTCTGCACGACCTCGTCACCCTCACCACCGGGGTCACGCTGCTGGCGTGCCTGCTGGCCGTGGTGGGCCTGCACAGCTACGCCTCCGGCCGGGCCCAGCGCGCCGCCCTGGTGGACCGCCTCTCGGGCACCGGCCAGGTGCCGCTGTCCGGCCGCAGGCGCCGCTTCCGCACCCTCGACCGCCGGCTGCGCGGCACCGGGATCGGCCGCCGCCTCGAACTCCGCCTGGCGGCCACCGGCCTGGACGTGACGCCCGGCGAGTTCTTCGCCTACATGCTGGCGGCCGTCGTGGCCCTCTGGCTCATCGGCCAGGCCGCCCTCGCCCCCTTCTTCGGCCCGATCGCCGGCCTGCTCGGTGTCTTCGCCGCCGTCCAGTTCCTCAACTGGCAGCGCCAGAAACGCATCGAACGGTTCATCGGCCAACTCCCCGAACTCGCCCGCATCCTCGCCAACGCCACCCACGCCGGCCTCGCCCTGCGCACCGCGATCGGCATGGCGGCGGAGGAACTGGAGGCCCCGGCGGGCGAGGAACTGGGCAAGGTCGCCGACCAGTTGGCGATCGGCCACTCCCTGGACGACGCGCTCGGCGAACTGGCCGACCGCCTCCCCTCCCGGGAACTGGTCGTCCTCGTCACCACCCTCGTCCTCTCCAACAGGGCGGGCGGTCAGGTGGTGTCCGCCCTGCGCAACCTCACCGAGACCCTGGAGGAGCGCAAGGAGACCCGCCGCGAGATCCGCACCCAGCTGTCCCAGGTGACGATGACCTCGTACGCCGTCCCCGTCCTCGGCATCGGCGCCCTGTTCCTGATGAACGGGGTCAAGAGCGGCACGCTGGACCGCATGACGGGCTCCGCGCTCGGCCAGGGAGCGGTCGTCGTCGCCTTCGGCCTGTACGCGGTCGGCTTCGTCCTCATCCGGCGCCTGAGCCGGATCGACGTGTAGGGGGCGGGAAGATGGCACTGCTCCTGGCCCTCCTGATGGCCCTCGCCGTCTACGGGGTGTTCGCGGGCGTCCGCATGTACCGCGCGGAGGTCAAGCTCCCCACCGACCTCGCGACAGCCCTGGAGATCGGCGCCACCCGCACCGGCGCCGCCAACTCCCTCATCGACCGCATGGGCATGCGCTACGCCCCCGCGGTGCTCCGCCTGATGGGGCCGCGGCTGGTCGCCAAGTACCGGCGCAAGATCGACCTGGCGGGCAACCCGGGCGGCCTCACCATCGACCGCTACGCGGCCCGCCGCGCGGTCTACGGCGTGCTCGGCGGGACCGGCTTCCTGGTCTTCCTGCTGCGCGGCCAGTACCTGATCGCCCTGGTCCTGCTCCTGTTCGGCGCGTTCTGGACCGAGGTCGGCATCTGGTCGGCGATCCGCGTCCGCAAGGACGTCATCGAACGCACCCTGCCGGACTTCCTGGACGTCCTCGCGGTGGTGGTGGGCGCGGGCCTCGGCTTCCGCCAGGCGCTGGACCGGGTCGCCACGCACTACGAGGGGCCGTGGGCGGACGAACTGCGCATCACCCTGCGCCAGATGGACCTGGGGATGAGCCGCCGCCAGGCCTTCACGGAGCTCAGGAGGCGCAACGACTCGGAACAGGTCGCGATGTTCGTGACGGCGCTGCAACAGGGCGAGGAGCTGGGCGCACCGATCGTGGACACCCTGGTCGCACTGGCCAAGGACATGCGCCGCACGGACGCCCAGAACGCCCGCCGCAAGGCGGCCCGGGCGGTCCCGAAGGCGACGCTGATGATCACCACGTTCATGGTCCCGGCCACGATGCTCCTGCTCGCGACGGGCCTGCTGCTGGGCTCGGGCATCAACTTCGGGTCGGTCACGGGGAAGTAGACGGGGGTGACGACGACCGTGCCGCCGCGGGAGGCAGACGAGCGCGCCGAGGGGGGTGGGAGCGGTGTGGTCGGCGAGCGGGCCGAAGGGGGTGGGAGCGGTGTGGCTTGCGAGCGGGCCGAAGGGGGAGGGAGTGGTGCGGCCGGCGAGCGCGCCGAGCGGGCCGAGCGGGGTGAGGGCGGTGAGGGCGGTGTGGTCGGCGAGCTCGGGGCGAAGGTCGAGGTCCGTGCGCTTCAGGCGATGTGCCGGCAGGTCTTCGGCTTCCGGCTCGCGATGATCGCCGTGGCCACCCCCGCGGCCCTCCTCAACGCCACCCCCGGCCTGGGCGCCCGCCTGGTCGGCTCGGCGGTGGTCGTCACCTTCATGGTCTCGTACGTCCTGTTCCGGGACTGGCAGCGCTTCGGCCCCCTCCTGCTGCGCCACCCCGCCCTGCTGGCCGCCGACGCCCTCTTCGGCTCCTTCCTCCTGGTCTCGGCAGGTCCCGACACCACCCTCGCCTACGTCAGCGTCTGCACCCCCCTCCTCGCCGGCCTCCTCTACAGCTGGCGCGGAGCGGCCGTGTTCGCGTCGCTCGAATCCCTGATCCTGCTGCTCGTCCAGGCGACCCTGCGGCACCACACGGTCGTGGCCGAGTCCCTCCTGCTGCCCGGCCTCTGCGTCATCACCGGCGCGATGGGCTCTACCCTGCGCACCCTGATGCTCCGCTTCGGCGCCGCCACCGAGGCGCTGGCCGAGACCCGGGCCCGGCTGGCCGCGACGGAGGCGGTGAGCGCCGAACGCGTCCGGCTCGCCCGCGAGATGCACGACTCGGTGACCAAGACCCTGTACGGCGTCGCCCTGATCGCGGACGGCCTCGCGCAGTCGGCGGCCGCGTCGCCGGACCGCCTGGACCCGGTGCTGATCAGTCAGCAGGCGGAACTGGTGGCGAACGCGGCCCGCAGCGCGGCCGCCCAGTCCCGTGACCTCCTGACAAACCTGCGCGCCCAGCCGGACGGGGTAGCCCCCGACGTTCTGCCCCAACTCAGGTCCCTCGTAGACGACTTCAGCGCCCGGACGGCCCTCCGCGCGACATACGACGGCCCGGCCGCTCCCGTCCCGCTCCCCGCCGCGACCTCCCGCGAGCTGCTCAGCATCACGGCGGAGGCGCTGGAGAACGCGCACCGCCACGCGCGCGCCACCCGGGTCGACGTACGCGCCGAGACGACCGCGACCCACCTGCTGCTCACCATCCACGACGACGGCCGGGGGCTCCCCGCGCACGTGGCGGTCGAAGACCTGGGGCGCGCCGGGCACTTCGGCCTGCTCGGGATGACGGAACGGGCGGCGTCGGTGGGCGCCCGCATCGAGCTGTCCGCGGACCGGGGCACGCAGGTCCGAGTGGAGCTCCCCCTGCCATGACGGAGACGAGAGGAGGCCCCCCGATGCCGCAGCACCCCTTCCCGGAGCCCGCGCACCCCCCGCCGCCGGCCCTGCGCCTCCTGGTGGCCGACGACAACCCGGTGATCCGCGCGGGCCTCACGACGGTCCTCTCCGCGCCGGACGACCTCACGGTGGTGGCCGAGGCCGAGGACGGCCGCACGGCCTACGAGGCGGCCCTGCGCCACCGCCCCGACGTCGTCCTCCTCGACGTCCGCATGCCCGGCGTCGACGGCATGGCGGCCCTGCCCCACCTGGTCCGGCTCGCCCCGGTCATGATGCTGACGTACAGCGACGAGACGGCCCTCGTCCAGGAGGCCGTTCGCCTCGGCGCCGCCGGCTACCTGGTCCACGGCGAGTTCACCACCGCCCAGCTGACCCAGGCGGTCCGGGACGTGGGCACGGGCCGACCGCACTTCTCCCCGACGGCGACGAACGCGTTGCTGGCGCACATCAGGAACGCTGCGACTGCACACCCGCGTGGGGAACTGGCCGCGGATCGGCAGAATTTCTCTCCCCAAATCACTTCGCACATGCAATCAGATGTGAGACAGTCTACTCGGTCCCGGTTTCAACTGAGCGGCAGAGAGGCGGAGATCATGGACCTCATCGCGACCGGCATGGACAACCGGCAGATCGCCGCCGTCTGCTTCATCAGCGAGAAGACGGTGAAGAACCACATCAACCGCATCTTCGCCAAGCTCCACACCACCACCCGCGCCCAGGCGACGGCCAAGTGGCTGGGGGTGAGCTCAGGATGAACTGGGTCCGCATTTGGGTCCTGAGACCCTCCGCCGAAGGGTATGTTCCGCCGTACGGTGCCACGATCGGTACCGAACCCGGAGGGGAGCACCATGAGCGACCTGATGCTGAGGATGCTTGTTGCGATGCAGCGGCGCGCCGACGACCGGGGGCAGACCGCGGTCGAGTATCTGGGAATCATCGCGGTGGTCGTGGCGATCGTGCTGGCGGTGACCGGTACGAGCATCGGGAACGCGGTGCTGCAGGCCATCCTGAACCAGATTGCCAAAATCGTGTGACAGGCGTCCGTCGTTTCGGCGACTCCGGGCAGGCCTTCCCCATCTACATCACCGTTGTGGGGGGCCTGCTCTTTCTCGCGTTCGCCTATCTTGCCGTCGGCCAGGCCGCGGTGAACCGGAACGGTGCCCAGACGGCCGCCGACGCGGCAGCGCTCGCCGCGGCCGTGAACACCCGTGACGAGCTCGCGGACCAGTGGGTGAAGGACGTACTCGACCCGACCAAGTGGCAGGACATCTTCGACGGGCACGTGGACGTCGCGGACTCCTGCTGGCGGGCCGCCGAACTGGCGGCCCAGAACGACGCGACGGCCCAGTGCACGCCCGAGCCTCCGTTGAGCTACAAGGTCGACGCCGAGACGAACAAGACCGTCGGAGACTCCGTCGTGCCCGGTACGGAGAACATGAAGTCGACGGCCCACGCCACCGCCGTGATCGATCCGCTCTGCACGTTCACCCTGACCGGCGGGGCGGGTGTACTGCCCGAACTCACTTGCAGGGACCGGAACTGGACCCTGGACCCGACCGATCTCACGCATCTCCCGGGTCCCGAGGACCTCTTCGACGTCCACCTGGCCGACTGACAAGCGAATCGACGAGTGAAGAAAGAAGCGGAGCGATGAGCATTCGGTGCACTGCGAGGGCTCGTAGGGGGATGGTGGCGGTGGCCGTCGCAGCCGGTCTGGCTCTCGGCTTGGCCGGATGCGGCGGCGGTGGTGACGGCGGCGACAAGAAACCCGGCGCGTCGCCATCGGCCTCTCCGAGTGGTGGCTCCCAGCCGAGTGCGCAGGAAGGGCAGTCCGCGGCCCCCCTCGCCGAACTGCAGGGTCCCTCCGGTCTGGTCCTGCAAGTGACCTCCGCTGTCCGGGACTCTGGTGGCTTCCTCACCGTCAACGCGAACCTCAAGAACGACGGCTCCCAAATGGTCGTGGTTCCTGTGGCACTGCGGGGCGACGAGACGGAGATCGCCCGCCACGACACGTCGTTCGGTGGCGCCACGCTCGTCGACTCCAAGGGGAAGAAGCGGTACTACGTGCTACGGGACACGGACGGCCGTCCGCTCACAACGACCGGTCTCACGCAAATTCAGGCCGGCCAGACCATCCCCGTCTTCATGCAGTTCCCCGCACCCCCCGCCGACACCACCGACGTGACCCTCCAGCTCCCCACCTTCTCCAGCGGCACGATCAAGATCTCCGGGTGAGGCCGCAGTGACCACACCACGCCTGCCCCTGACCCTGGGCGCCGCCACGCTCCTCCTCGTCACGAACCTCTACGGCGCTACGGCCGCCCGCGCCGACGGCGGCGCCCCGAGCGTCCCCCCGGGCACCGAACCCTCCGCCTCCGCCCCCGTGAAGATCGACCCGACCGACCCCGACCTCAAGCTCCCCGAGGGCGCCACCCTCGCCGCGCCCAAGGTCCTGGACATCAAGTCGGTCGTGGAGGACCAGAGCGGTGACGAGCGCAGGGAGGACACCAACGCGGACGTCACCTTCGCCCTCCAGGCCGAGGTGCTGTTCAGCAAGGACAGCGCCAAGCTGAGCGACGCCGCGAAGTCGCGGATCTCGGCGATCGCGGACGAGATCAGGAAGCAGCACGCCACCCAGGTCCGCGTCTTCGGCTTCACGGACAACCTGGGCTCCTCCGCCCACGGCGACGTCCTCTCCCGCCAGCGCGCCAACGCCGTGCAGGGCGTCCTGGACCAGGACCTGAACGACCCGGACGTCACCTTCGACGTCCGCGGTTACGGGGAGCAGTACCCGATCGCCGACAACTCCACGGAGGAGGGCCGCAAGAAGAACCGCAGGGTGGAGGTCACGTTCCCGAGGACGGACGGCTGACCGGGGTCACCGCACCTCGACGCCGACCCGGGCCCCCTTCACCACGCCCCACCCCGCCATGGCTCCGGCCGCCGCCTCCAGCACGTGCCGGGAGCGGAGCCGGGGCAGTCCGAGGCGTCCCGGCGGCATCGTGCGCACGGCGATGACGGTCAGACGGCGGTCCAGGTAGGCGACGTCGATCGGCATCCGCATACGGAAGGTGTGCACGCTGCCCGCCGGTGAGAGCAGCATCGCGCCGTCGATCGAGTCGCGCCCCAGCAGCCCCTTCGTACGCGCGCGGTAGGAGGCCGCGATCTCCAGCGGCACACCGACGGGTTCGCCGTCCCCGTGCACGAGCAGCAGCCCCCGTCCGTCCCGCCAGCGCCCCACGCCCGACCCCCTTCCACGGTGGTGACGCAGGCGATCGTACGGCCTGCCGCGTCCCTTGGGGCCGGCAAGTCACCGAAGCTCCGTGGCGTCGTTGAACGGATCATGAGAGTTCCGGCCCCGCCCGTAGAGGGGCGCACATGGCGGATCGGCTGAAGGTCGACGGCACCGAGCTGGACAGGTTCTTCAAGGACCTGAAGAAGGCTCAGGAGTCGTTCACGGCCCTGCGGAAGGTGCTGCACGATCCGGGTGTCGAGGGCCTCGGCACGGATGACCTGGACAGGGCCTGCGACCGGTTCCAGCAGGACTGGCGGCACGGGGCCGAGGAGATCGCCGAGCAGATCGGGGAGCTCACCGACATCACGCGGAAGGCGAAGGACGACTTCCACGAGGTGGACGTGGCCCTGGAACGGGCGCTGGCACAGGCCCGTCGGAAGGGCGGAACCGGGTGACGGCGCGGGGCACGGCCACGGACCGCTGTCCGCATCTCGGCTTCGACCCGGCGCCCGGCGACGCGGACCTGGTGCGGGACATGCACCGCAAGCTGTCCGACTGCGCCAGGGAGATGGAGAGGGCCCGTGCCAAGGTCACGAAACTGATGGACGGCAGCTACTGGGAGGGGGACGCGGCGGTCGCCTTCCGGGAGCGGTTGGAGCGGGGTCCGCTGCCGCTCACCCTGGAGAACGGCGCCCGCTCCGTCGCCGAGGCCGCCGGACAGCTGGATCTGTGGGCGGCCGAACTGGAGGAGTTCCAGCGGCGGGCGAGGAGACTCGACGGCGAGGCGAAGGACGCGCGCGAGGCGCTGCGGCGGTCCCGGGACCACGCGGCGGGGGCCGACCGCAGGGTCACGGCGGCGCAGGGCGAGCTGGACGACGTACTGAGGCGCGCGCGTGCCCTCGCGGGCGAGCACGAGGAGACCGCGCGCAAGCGGGCCCGGCACATCGGCGACGCCGCGTACAGGTCGGCGCCGCACGAACCGGACGCGTGGGACAGGTTCACGGACTGGGTGGGCGACAACCTGCCGGACATCCTGAGCGCGTGCGCCGCGGTGCTGGGGGTGATCGCGCTGCTGGGTCTGACGGCCGTCGCCCCCTGGATGCTGTTCCTGGCGGCGGGCCTGCTCAGCGCGACGGCCTTCACCCTGCGCGTCGGCGACCCCGAAGTCCTGGCGTCCCTGGAGGACGGCTTCACGAAGGGCGAACTGGACATCGACTTCTGGGGCAACCTACTCGGCACAGCAGGCGACTTCCTGGGAATGCTGCCGGGGCTGGGGGCGGTGGCCAAGGGAACCATGAAGACCCCCGAACTGCTGTCCGCCACCGCGGGAGCGGTCGGTGAGACCGACGAGGTGCTGACTCTCGGGCAGAGAATCACCAGAGCCGGGATCAGAACGGGGACCTCGATCAAGACCGTGGGCGTCTCCATCCGGACAGAGGCTGCGGCGGCCGAGGGCGCTGTCAGCGTTCTTTCCCATCCCCGGGTGTTCGGCGGACGGCTGGCACCGATCGTCGAGAGGGTGGACAAACCGGCGACCGTCCTGGGAGCCGGTACCGCCGTCTACGGTGTCGCGAGCAGCTTTGTCGACGCCTTGGACAACGACACGGCCAAAACGGTCACCGGTTTCCTCGACGGGCCCAGAACCCTCGCGGTCGACGTCCCGGCGACCGCGGGTGCGCTCCATTTCCTGCTGCGCGGTGCGGGGGAGGCGCCATGAGCGGTGGTGGCTACGTGATCGACGACTCCGCCCGAAGCCCGGACGCCGATGTCTGGTTCGCGATGCCCCGGGGATTCGTGCCGATTCCACTTCAGGAACTGATGACGGCGGCACACGAGCCGGCATCGACGTCAGGACCGCTGACCGGTCTCGGCCCGGTACTCAGGTGGGCCCGGCTCCTGGTGGAGGCCGGGGTGGTGCACTGCTGCCTGGGACTTCACTCGGACGACCAGACGGACGGCGGACCACTGCTGTCGCTCTTCACGCTTGCCTGGCGGGCCACCGAATGGGCTCCGCGCAGTGTCCTCGCGGCCCGCGCGGCCACCGCCTCCGAAGAGGCGGAGCACCTCGAAGCCCTGGCCCTGCCGTGCGGTCCCGCCGCGCTCGTGCAGACAAGAGCGGACGTGCCCGCGGAACTGGGCCTCAACGCACCAGATGGCCTGCTCCAGGTCACGGCCTACGTACCGTGCCTCGACGGCCGGCGCGTCGCGATCCTCTCGCTGGCCACGACGGCTGTCGAGCACGCCCGGCACTTCAGGGATCTGCTCAGGGACATCGCCGCCACGGTCAGCTTCGAAGACCCACTTCCCCCTGTGTCCGATGCACCCGACAAGGACTGACATGGCACCCACGCACCATTCGACGGCCTGGGACGACCCCGCGACCCGCCGCGCCTGGGCGAAGCTGGTCACCTGTGCGTTCCTGGGCCAGGCTCTGTGGCCAGCCGCGTGGCTGGGCCTGCTGGCCTGGTACGTGGTCATGTCGATCAGCTGGACGCTGTGGCTCTTCTTCGTGCCCCTGCTCTACACGTTCTACCGGGCGTTTCTCCAGCCTGCCTACATCTCCTGGGCTTTCCACACCCGCCGGTTGCTGCGCAATTACCCCTGGCGGGTGTTCGAGGAGCCCGAGAGCGGAATCGGAGACGTCCCCGGAGCCACTGCCGGGGACGTCTGGCTGGGATTCCCCGACCCCGAGCACCCGGACGAGACGCTGGTGATGGTTCTCCACGCGCACGTGCGGTCCATGTGGTGGCGACGGCGTCTCGGCCGTGGTTACACCACCGAGAAGACCGCGCAGGTCAGGCACGTGTGGTGTGCCGGCGACCCGCGCTACGCCGCTGTCATCGCCGCTCCCGGCCCCCGGCGGTTCCACGTGCTCCGACAACCCTCCCCGAAAGAGCAGAACGTCACCCATGCCGGGCCCTGAAGTACCCGTAGCCGCGACCGAGTTGCCGGACCGCGTTGCCGGTTGCTCGCCTCGGGGTAGGACCACCTCCATGACCGCACTAGGCGCAGTGTTCCGCCCCCAGCTTCCCCCCGAGCGGCTTCGTGAGGTGGTTCGGGTGGCTGACGAGGTGGGGCTTGAGGAGTTGTGGCTGTGGGAGGACTGTTTTCGGGAGGGTGGGATCTCGGCGGCAGCCGCCGCGCTCGCCTGGAGTGAGCGGGTGCGGATCGGCGTCGGCCTGTTGCCCGTCCCCCTGCGGAACGTGGCCCTCACCGCGATGGAGGCGGCCACGCTGCACCGGATGTTCCCCGGCCGGGCCGTCCTCGGCGTCGGACACGGCGTGCAGGACTGGATGGGCCAGGTCGGCGTCCGCGCCCAGTCCCCGCTGACCCTGCTGCGGGAGCATCTCGACGCCCTGCGCGGCCTCTTGCGCGGGGAGCGGCTGAGCGTGAGCGGGCGGTACGTCCGGCTCGACGACGTCGCGCTGGACTGGCCGCCGCCCACCCCCGTCCGCGTCCTCGCCGGCGCCGAGGGGCCGCGCACGCTGCGGCTGTCGGGCGAGGCCGCCGACGGGACCGTGCTCACGTCCGCCACCTCCCCCGACGGGGTCCGCCGGGCGCGGCGGCTCATCGAGGAGGGGCGGGCCGCAGCCGGACGCGATGTGGGCGAACCGCACCCGGTCGTCGTCTATCTGCTCACCGCCACCGGACCCGACGCCGCCGCCCGGTTGCGGGCCGAACTCGTCGCGGAGGGTCTGGACTCCGTCCCCGGCCTCGGGGTCGCCGGGGACGCGGACGCCGTCGCGAAGGCCGTACGGCGGCTCGCGGAGTCCGGCGCCGACACCGTGATCCTCCAGCCGACGGGAGACGAACCCGACCCCGAGGGCTTCGTACGGTTCACCGCACAGGAGGTCCGGCCGCTCGTGCCGTGAGCCCCGATGCACCCGCCTTGGAATGCCAGGCGCCGGAGAATGGCCAAGAACCGCCGTCCGGGTTCACGGCAGGCCGCCCCGCCCGCGCCACACTCCAGCGATCATTGCGGGGCATGTCGGGACGGTCCCGTGCAACAGGGTCAACCGGCGCGGATCACCCTGGAACTACGCATAAGCGAACAGTGGATCTTCGCGTTCACTCCACATTGTCGTGGCGTTCCCACATCGTTACCGTCCCGGCTTCATGTCGCACCAGGGATTCGCGTAAGTTCGGACCAAGGTAATTCGCGTGAGCAAAGCTGCGCGGGCGGCACCGCGCAGTGGAGGGGGCTGCGCGGTGCCGTGATGCGTCAGCCGCTCCCGTCAAGCCGCCGTTCGCGGCAGAGGTCGCCCGTCGGAGGGACGGACGGACAACCCTCCGAGGGGCCCTCAAGACGGCTCAAACCCTCTTGATCTCCTCGTTGGGGGCCACTTTCCCTGGGATTCCGCCGTGAATCGGCCATCAGAGGCCTCTGAATCCAGCGTTTCCACCCCCTCAGGGCGCTGTCGGACGACTGCGGAGAGTAGTGATGGCGCGCCGATGCGCGCAGCATCACTTACAAAGGGTTATGGTGGAAACCCCCCCTCGGGCCGGTCCGTCTCCCCCCCACGGACCGGCCCGTTTTTTCTGCCCCCGGCGCCGTCCCCGTTCGCGTCCGGCGCCCCCGGTTCCAGGTGCCCGGGATGCGGCCGTTCGGGCGCCGCAACTCCCCGTCCGGCGGCCTCCCTCCCCGCGGAGCCCCCCTCAACTCCCAGCGGGGTAGGCTTCGGCCCGCGGATTCCCGCACACTCCCGCAGCCGAATCACGAGGGGCGGACTTCAAGTGAACCTGCGCGACAAGCTGCGCGGCCTGCTCGTCAGGCTCTACGCACGCCGGGTGGAAGGCCACCTGGACCACGCTCAGGTGCCGAAGCACATCGGTGTGATCGTGGACGGCAGCCGACGCTGGGCGAAGGCCGCCGGCTCCACCCCCGTCGACGGTCACCGGGCCGGCGCCGAGAAGATCGAGGAGTTTCTCGGCTGGTGCACCGAGACGGACGTCGAGGTCGTCACCCTCTGGCTGCTGTCGACGGACAACTTCAACCGCCCGCCGGAGGAGTTGGTCCCCCTCCTCGGCATCATCGAGAACGTCGTCCGCACCCTCGCCGCCGACGGCCGCTGGCGGGTCCACCACGTCGGCACCCCCGACCTGCTGCCCTCGCAGATGCAGCACGCGCTGAAGGAGGCCGAGGAGGCCACCGCGCACGTCGACGGAATACTGGTGAACGTCGCCATCGGCTACGGCGGCCGGCAGGAGATCGCCGACGCGGTCCGCTCGATGATCCTCGACGCCCACGAGAAGGGCATCTCGATGGAGGGCCTCGCCGACTCCGTGGACATCGACATGATCGGCCGTCACCTCTACACGGGCGACCAGCCCGACCCGGACCTGGTGATCCGCACCAGCGGCGAGCAGCGGCTGTCCGGATTCATGCTCTGGCAGACCGCCCATTCGGAGTACTACTTCTGCGAGGTCTTCTGGCCCGCGTTCCGCAAGGTCGACTTCCTGCGCGCCCTGCGCGACTACGCGGCCCGCCACCGCCGCTACGGCGGGTGACGTCTTGGTGACGGCGGACGTCAACACGACACATGTCCCGCCGCACCCCCGCCACGCCGGACAACCCCGTCGTCACGGCGGACGGCCCCAGCTCACCCATGAGGCGTGAATCACCCTTTTCGGGGCACGGGTAACACGGAGTTCACCTTCTCGTCGTTGCAGACAGTGGCATGGCGGCGCATGTTCGAGGGCATAAGCCAAACAGGTCGATGCCCGAACCACGGGCATCGGATCTCAGCGGGCGGCTCGGGGCCGTTCGCCCGGGAGGCCCTTTGCACCAGCCCGACCGTGCGGTCACGGCACGGAAGAAGCAGCGGGGGGCCGGTTTTCGGCCCGTGCAGGGCGGCCGTCGACCGGTCGGGACTTCTCCCGCCCGGCCCACCCCGGTCCCCATCCTCGTCGCTCCCCGACCTCATCCGAGGGGGTACGTCCTTCCGTGGTGACCAGCACAGCGCGCCGCAAGTCCGACCGGCGCACCTATGTTCTCGACACCAGCGTCCTGCTGGCCGACCCGAACGCCATGACCCGCTTCGAGGAGCACGAGGTCGTGCTCCCGATCGTGGTGGTCACGGAGCTGGAGGCCAAGCGGCACCATCCCGAGCTCGGTTACTTCGCCCGGCAGGCGCTGCGCCTGCTGGACGACTACCGGGTCCGGCACGGCCGCCTCGATGCCCCCATCCCGATCGGCGACCTGGGCGGCACCATCCGTGTCGAGCTCAACCACTCGGACCCCAGCGTCCTGCCGAGCGGCTACCGCCTGGGGGACAACGACTCCCGTATTCTGGCGGTCGCCCGCAACCTGCAGGCCGAGGGGTACGACGTCACCGTCGTGTCGAAGGACCTGCCGCTCAGGATCAAGGCGTCCTCGGTCGGTCTCCTCGCCGAGGAGTACCGTGCCGAACTCGCCATCACGGACTCCTCCGGCTGGACCGGAATGTCCGAACTGACCCTGTCCGGCGAGCAGGTGGACATCCTCTTCGAGGAAGGCCACGTGTACGCGCCCGAGGCCGCCGACCTTCCCGTGCACACCGGTCTGACCATCCAGTCCGAGCGGGGCAAGGCGCTCGGCCGGGTGACGGCCGAGGGCACCATCCGGGTGGTGCGCGGCGACCGCGAGGCGTTCGGCATCAAGGGCCGCAGCGCCGAGCAGCGCATCGCGCTCGACCTGCTGCTCGACCCGGACGTGGGCATCGTGTCGATGGGCGGCCGGGCCGGCACCGGCAAGAGCGCGCTGGCGCTGTGCGCGGGCCTGGAAGCGGTCCTGGAGCGCCGTCAGCACCAGAAGGTGATGGTCTTCCGGCCGCTGTACGCGGTCGGCGGGCAGGAGCTGGGCTATCTGCCGGGCAGCGAGGCGGAGAAGATGAGCCCCTGGGCTCAGGCGGTCTTCGACACCCTCTCCGCGGTCACCAGCCGCGAGGTCATCGAGGAGGTCACCGCCCGCGGAATGCTGGAGGTCCTGCCGCTCACCCACATCCGCGGCCGTTCCCTGCACGACGCGTTCGTGATCGTGGACGAGGCCCAGTCGCTGGAACGGAACGTCCTGCTGACCGTTCTGTCCCGGATCGGCGCGAACTCACGGGTGGTGCTGACCCATGACGTGGCACAGCGGGACAACCTGCGGGTGGGCCGGTACGACGGCGTGGTCGCCGTGGTCGAGAAGCTGAAGGGGCATCCGCTCTTCGCGCACGTCACCCTCACCCGGTCCGAGAGGTCCCAGATCGCCGCACTGGTGACCGAAATGCTGGAGGACGGACACATCTGAGCCCTGTGTCCAACATGGGCTGATCAGCCATCTGTTGGTGCCGTCCGGCAAAGGCCCCGAGCCTAGCCGGGCGGCGCCTTCGCGTGTGCGGGTTTCCTGAAATCCCGTGGGGGAAACGGGATGTGAGCTTTCACACGCAACTCGGAATTGCCACCCGGCGTCCGGTTACGGCAGAGTCTCGTTCCTGTCAGGCCCCGCATACGACACACCTGTACCCCCAGCGGTACGGAACAACAGATGCAGCGCAGCCAATTCCATAGCGACGTCGTATGCCGCCCGAGCACCACGCGGCGCTCCCTCGCGGGAGCCGCCCACCGGGCCCGTGTCTCCCGTGACCCAGTAGTGAGGAGGCCAGCGCCAGGGGCACGATTGCGTCCGCCAGGGTCACCGAAGCGGGCGATGCTGGAAGGAAACCGTGTGAGCCGGATCTCGGTCCGGGGATTCGCAGTGGCCTCGGCCACGGCGGTCACCGCTGTCGGAAGCGTCGTCGGTGTTGCCTCGGGCAGCGTGGCGCAGCCGAACAACGACGCAGAGGCGACAGCAGCCGACACCACGCTCCTCGCCGACCTGCCCGCTGGTCAGCAGGCCCAGGTGCAGACCGCGTCCCTGACGCAGCAGGCCGACGCCATGGCCATCCAGGCCGACGCGAGCGCCAAGAAGGACGCCGAGCAGGCGGCCCGGGTGGCGGCGGCCAAGACCGCGACCGCCAAGAAGGCGGCGGCGGAGAAGGCGGCCAAGGACGCCAAGGCGCGCGCCGAGGCGAAGAAGGCGGCCAGCCGCTCCGCGTCCGTGGCCAGCTTCCCGGTCCAGAGCTCGTACACCGTGGCGCAGATCCAGGCGATGGCGCAGAGCATGGTGGCGAGCGGTCAGTTCCAGTGCTTCAGCAACATCGTGGACCACGAGTCCAGCTGGAACTACCAGGCGGTCAACGCCTCCTCCGGTGCCTACGGTCTCTTCCAGGCGCTGCCCGGCTCCAAGATGTCCTCCGTGGGCGCCGACTGGCAGACCAACCCGGCCACCCAGATCAAGTGGGGCCTCAACTACATGAACTCGCGCTACGGCAGCCCGTGCGAGGCCTGGTCCTTCTGGCAGGCGAACCACTGGTACTAGAGCCGTTCGGTCTCTCAACCTCCGACAGCCCCTCCCCGTCCTTGGGGGAGGGGCTGTCGCCCTGTACGGTCGGAGCGGACGACTCCAGGGGGGAGTGGTGAGGAGCAGAGGGCGGATCATGTCGCGAGTGCCTCAGTGGCTCGGCCGGCTCGGTGCCGGACTGACCGAGATGGGCGAGCGGTTGGACGAGCGGCGGGCCGAGGTGGAGCGGGAGCGCGGCGAACCGGAACCGCCCCCGTCGTCCGCTCCGGCATCCGCTCCCGTGCCGGCCCAGAAGGCCGACCGGCCCCAGCGGGCCCGGAAACCCGCCCCGCGCCCCGACCCCGTGACCGCCGTCCCCTGGGGAGTGCGGGTCGCCGCCGAGGCCGGCTGGCGGCTGCTGGTGCTCGCCGGCACGGTCTGGGTCCTGATGCGGATCATCAGCGCCGTGCAGCTCGTCGTCTTCGCCTTCGTCATCGCGCTGCTGATCACCGCGCTGCTCCAGCCCACGGTCGCCCGGCTGTGCCGGCGCGGCGTGCCGCGCGGTCCGGCCACGGCGCTCACCGCGATCTCCGGGTTCGTGGTGATCGGCCTGATGGGCTGGTTCGTGACCTGGCAGGTCATGGAGAACATCGACACGCTCTCCAACCAGATCCAGAGCGGCATCGACGATCTGCGCAACTGGCTCCTGAAGAGCCCCTTCCACGTCACCGACAAGCAGATCAACCAGATCGCCAAGAACCTCCGCGAGGCCATCGGCGCCAACACCGACCAGATAACGTCCTTCGGTCTGGAGGGCGTCCAGGTCGTGGTCGAGGCGCTGACCGGCATGCTGCTGGTCTTCTTCTCGACGCTCTTCCTGCTCTACGACGGCGCGCGCATCTGGCAGTGGTTCCTGAAGCTGGTCCCCTCCGCCGCCCGCGAGGGTGTGGCCGGGGCCGGGCCGCGAGCCTGGCGCACCCTGACCGCCTACGTGCGGGGCACGGTGCTGGTCGCGCTCATCGACGCCATATTCATCGGCCTGGGCATCTACTTCCTGGACGTCCCCATGGCCGTCCCGCTCGCCGTCTTCATCTTCCTGTTCTCGTTCATCCCGCTGGTCGGCGCGGTCGCCTCGGGGGCCCTGGCCGTGGTCGTGGCCCTGGTCACCCAGGGCGTGTTCACGGCGGTCATGACGCTGGTCGTCGTCCTCGCCGTGCAGCAGATCGAGGGCCACGTCCTGCAGCCGTTCATCCTCGGCCGGGCGGTCCGGGTGCACCCGCTCGCGGTGGTCCTCACGGTCGCGGCCGGCGGCATGGTCGCGGGCATCGGCGGCGCGGTGGTGGCCGTACCGCTGGTGGCGGTGACGAACACGGTGGTCGGCTATCTCCACCAGCACTCGCACGAACGGTACGAGGAGGACGAGGGGGACGAGGACGTCGAGGCCGAGGCGGCGCAGGCTGGCGACGCGGCCGCCGCGGGGCCCGGGGACGTGGAGCTGGAGACGGCCGAAGACCCCGCGCACTGACCGGTGGACGGGGTCTTCGGGGCGACTGCCGGGGTCCGCTACTCGGTCCGCAGGCCGTCGGGGCGCATCAGCCGCAGCAGCGGCGGCAGACTGAGCAGGGTCACCGCGACGACGACCCCCGCGCCGATACCGGTCATCGACAGCACGCTCACCCAGTCCACCCGCAACGGCACCGAGGTCATCTTCAACAGCACCCCGCCGAGCGTCAGCCCGACCGCCGCCGCGAGCAGCAGGCCCAGCGCGATGGGGATCGCCGACTGCCACAGCACGGACAGGGTGAGGGTACGGCGCCGGGTGCCGAACGCGATCAGCGCCGACAGCAGCTTCCTGCGCTCCCGCAACTGCTCCAGCTGGGTGACCAGCAGGCTCGCCCCGATGAGGGCGAGGACGGCGGCCGCGCCCACGAACAGGCCGGTGCGGATGGTGTCGTACTTCGGGTCGCGGGTGGTCGCCGCCCAGGTCCAGGTGTAGGCGAGCGGGTCGATGCCCATGACGACGGTGCGCACCCGCTCCTCCGCGTCCGGCACCGCGGTGTCCAGCCGCAGGTACACGGTTCCGCGCGGAGCCGTCCGCGCCTTCGTGGGCAGTGCGGACGGGGTGACCAGGACCCCGTTGAGGTCGGTGCTCAGCGTGTCCTTGCGGGTGGGGACCTTCGGCAGCTTCGCCGGTACGGTCCACGGGGCCTCGACGCCGGGGCTGCCGCTGTAGGACGGTCCGACCCACACCGCGCGGCCCGGGGCCAGCAACCTGCGGGCCCCGTCGGACCAGGTGGCCGACAGGAAGGCGTCCCCCTCGCGGCAGGAGGGCAGGACCGCCACCTCGCGCAGGGCCGCGCAGTCCCCGACGATCACCTGCACGGTGCTCTCCGGGTCGAGGCGCTTGTCGCCGTACTCCGTCCGGGACAGCGCCACCGCCCCCTTCACCCCCCTGGTCGCCTTGAGCCTGTCCCCCGCGGCGGCCACCTGGACGCCCTCCGGCAGGTCCACCTCCATCTGGGCGCGGTGCGGGTCCTTGCCGGTGTTCTTGGTGTAGTCGGCCTGCACGCCGGAGAACAGCATCTGCAGGGCGATCGCGCCGGCCACCGCCACCGCGACGCCGTTGACCATCCGGGCGGCCGTACCGCTGCTCAACTGGAGCCTGCGTACGGCGAGTTGCCAGGAGACGGCGCCGTTGCCGAGGCGGCCGACGGCGCGTTCCACCACCCAGGGCAGCAGCGCGGTGACGCCGACCAGCAGCGCCAGGACGCCACCGGTCACCAGGTACTGGTTGAAGTTTCCGCCGTCGGCGCCCTGTCCGATCATCGGGTAGAGCATCGCGAGGCCGCCGACCGGCAGCAGCAGCCGCCACCACAGCCGACGCCGCGCGGGCCGCGCCGTGCGGACCACGCCGAGCGGTTCGATGACGACCCGGCGCATCGCGAACAGGGTGACCAGGACCGCTGCGGCGGGCACCGCGACCGCGACCAGGGCGGCCAGGGCCGGCGTCGGGGTGAGGTAGTCCGGGTAGACGCTGACGTCGAACAGCTCGATCGTGGCCGCCGCCTGGCTGCCCAGCAGGAAGAACCCGGTGCCGAGCACCAGGCCGAGCACCGCGCCCGCCATGGCCTCCCCGGCGGCGATCCGGCGGACCATCCGGCCGTCGCAGCCGACCAGCCGCAGCGCGGCGAGCCGCCGGTCGCGCCGCTCACCGCCGAGCTGGACGGCGGTGGCGATGAAGATGCCGACCGGGGCCAGCAGCACCACGAAGACGAGCAGCACGAGCAGCAGCAGGATCGGGTCCAGCCCCTCCGAGGAGTCACCGGAGGAGTCCCCGAAGCGCTTGATGCGGCCGACCTCCGGGCCGTGGCCGATCTGCTGCTCCAGCCCCTGCACGCCCACGTAGTAGGCGAGTTCGGTCGGGCCGACCAGCCCCCGCTCGCCGATCGTCCCGACCACCTTCGCGGGCAGCCGCTCGCGCAGCAGCCCGTTGCCGGGCGCCTTCAGCAGCTTCTCCAGGGCGGGGGAGACGTACATCTCGCCGGCCGCCGGGACGCGGTCGACGCCCACCGGCACCGGGGCGTGCGGCCCGTCGGGGTCGACCAGCCGGGCCCGGATGTCCGCGCCGTGCCACGAGGTGTTCACGTGGCCGACGACGATCGTGTCGTCGGCCGCGGGGATCCTCGGCGGTGTCACCGCGAAGTCCTGCCGCGCGGCCTCCTTCGCGTGCCGGGCGTCCAGGATGTTCGGCACCGCCGCCGTGAGCAGCAGCAGGGCGACGCCGAGTCCCACGCCGACCGCGGTGAGCAGGGCCCGCATCCAGCCCTCCCGCCCGCCGGTCAGGGCGAACCGCGCCCCCATGGCCAGATCCCCGGCCCAGCGCCCGCTCATACGGTCCGCTCCATGTCCCGGGACTTGCCGTCCCGTACGACGATCTCGCGGTCGGAGTAGGCGGCCACCCGCGCCTCGTGCGTGACCAGCACGACGGCCGCGTTGGTGGACCGGGCGGCATCCGTCAGCAGCTCCATCACGCGCTCGCCGTTGAGCGAGTCGAGCGCGCCGGTCGGCTCGTCCGCGAACACCACCCGCGGCCCGGTCACCAGGGCCCGCGCCACCGCGACCCGCTGCCCCTGGCCGCCGGAGACCTCACCGGGCCGCTTCTTCGCGAGGTCGTCGACCTCCAGCCGTGCCATCCATCCGAGGGCCGCCTTCTCGGCCTCCTTGCGGGAGGTGCCGTTCAGCCGCAGCGGCAGCGCCACGTTCTCCACACAGGTCAGTTCCGGCACCAGCTGCCCGAACTGGAAGACGAACCCGAACTCGCTGCGCCTGAGCGCACTGCGCTCGGCGTCGTTCATGGTCGCCATCTCCCGCCCGGCGTACAGGATCGAACCCGCGTCCGGCGGCACGATCCCGGCGAGGCAGTGCAGCAGGGTCGACTTGCCGGACCCGGACGGGCCCATGACGGCGACCACCTCGCCGGCGTGTATCGAGAACTCGGCGCCGTCGAGCGCGACGGTCGGGCCGTAGGCCTTCCGCAGCCCCTCGGCCGCGAGCAGCGAACCAGCGGGAGCGCTCACTTGGCCACCTCCGTCCGGAGCTTGTCGAGCCGCGCGGCCGTCAGTTCCAGCCACCGCAGGTCCGCCTCCAGGTGGAACAGGGCGTGGTCGCAGATGAGCTGGTCGGCGAGATCGCCGCGGCGCTTGCGGTCCGTCAGGATGCGCATGCTGCGCAGGTGCTCGGCCCGCTGGCCGTCCAGGATGTCGGCGGCGTCGCGGTGCGTCAGCAGCGCGAGCACGACCTTGGTGTACAGCGTCGACTGGAGGTACTCCTCCGGCTTCTCGGGCGTCGCCAGCCACCGCTCGACGTCGGTGATCCCGGCGTCCGTGATGGCGTACCGCTTCCGCTCCGGGCCGCCGCCCGCCTCGATGCCGTCGACCTCGACCAGGCCGTTCTTCAGCAGCCGGGACATCGTCGAATAGACCTGGCCGTAGTGGAGCGGCCGGTCGTGACCGAACTTCTCGTCGAAGGCCCGCTTGAGGTCGTAACCGTGGCGCGGGCCGGACTCCAGGAGCCCCAGGAGGGTGTGACCGATGGACATGCGGAGCACTCTACACACCGTGTATACGCGGTGTGTATACGCGCCGTGTGCAGGCCGTGGCCCACGGTCCTCGCGCTGGGTGTCCGCGCAGGTGGGGGCCGAATGTCACGGTTCTGCGACACCGCGCCGCGGCGGCCGGGCTTCAGGCCGGCGGGGTTCCCGGGGTGGAACCACCCGGTGGCCGGCCCCGGCGCGGCAGGGGGCCCGCCTCGCCGGGGAGGCGGCCCGCTTCCGCGAGGGCGCGGCGCAGCAGGAACTCGATCTGGGCGTTGGCCGAGCGCAACTCCTCGCCGGCCCAGCGCGCCAGCGCGTCGTACACCGACGGGTCCAGCCGCAGCAGCACCTGCTTGCGCTGCTGCGGCCGGCGCCGCGGCGCCTCCTCGGGAGAGGGCGAGTCCGTCACTGGTAGAGGGTCCCGGTGTTGAGCACCGGCTGCGGCGCCCGGTCCCCGCACAGCACCACCATCAGGTTGGACACCATCGCCGCCTTGCGCTCCTCGTCCAGTTCCACGATGTCCTGCTCGGCGATCCGCGCGAGCGCCGCCTCCACCATGCCCACCGCACCGTCGACGATCTGCCGCCGGGCGGCCACCACCGCCCCGGCCTGCTGCCGCTGGAGCATCGCGGAGGCGATCTCCGGAGCGTACGCGAGATGCGTGAAGCGCGACTCCACGATCCGCACCCCGGCCGCCTCCACCCGCGCCTGGAGTTCGACGGCCAGCTTCTCGGTGATCTCCTCGGCGTTGCCGCGCAGCGAGAGCCCGCCCTCGTCGTGCGCGTCGTACGGGTACTCGATGGCGATGTGCCGCACCGCGGTCTCGGTCTGCGTGGCGACGAACTCCGTGTAGTCGTCGACCTCGAAGACGGCCTGCGCGGTGTCCTGGACCTTCCACACCACGACCGCGGCGAGCTCGATCGGGTTGCCGTAGGCGTCGTTGACCTTGAGGACCGCGGTCTCGTGGTTGCGCACCCGGGTGGAGATCCTCGTGCGCGAGGTGAAGGGGTTCACCCAGCGCAGTCCGTCCTGCCGGATCGTGCCCCGGTACCGCCCGAACAGCTGGACGACCCGCGCCTCGCCCGGTGCCACCGTGTTCAGCCCGCGCATCGCGAGGACGGCGGCGAGGAAGACGAGGACACCGCCGACCGCGAAGGCGGGGTTGACGGAGGCGGCGGCGAAGAGCGCCACGGCGGCCGCCAGTCCGACCAGGCCCAGCAGCAGCGCGAGCCCGCCGCCGATGCTGTGTGCCGTGAACTCCCGCACACGCGGGGCGGGCATCTCGGGTACGTCGGCGGTCAGTGTCGAGTCGTGGACGGACATGGGTTCCCCCCTGAGTGACGAAACCTAGCTCTGTTCTAGCTAAGTGATATCACTTTACCGTGCGGAGCAACCCTGCGTCTCCCCAGGTCGTCGGTTCCGTTGGACAGGGTGCTGATTGTCACGTCCGCGAAAGGCGTGATCGTGCGTCCTTTGTCATAGAGAGCGGTGTTAGCTTTCTGGACTGACCTCAGCCAAGTGCTTGTGCGACAGCCGCACACACGTGTGACAGCCGAGACGAAGCGGAGCAGACGGACTCATGGGACGAGCGGAAGAGAGAAAAGCGCGGCAGCGGGGTGGCCGCCGTGCCGCGCCCCGGAGCCGCCCGTCCCCGCCGCCCGAGTCCGAGACGCCGGCGGCGGGCGGCCCCGCCACCGCCGCGGCCCCGTCCGTGGCCGAGGGCGCCACCCGGGCGGAGCGCCGCAAGGCCGCCGCGAAGACGAGGCCCGGCAAGCCGGGCAAGGCCGGCAAGCCCGCCCAGGGCCGGATACGCCGGCTGTTCACCTGGAAGAAGATGCTCGGCACGTTCCTGGGCGTCTGCCTGCTGGGCATCGGCGCCTTCATCGCGCTGTACGTGATGGTGAGCGTCCCCGCGGGCAACGCCCTCGCGCAGACCCAGAGCAACGTCTACAAGTACAGCGACGGCACGGTCCTCGCCCGCAAGGGCACCGTCAACCGCGAGATCGTGGACCTGTCCAAGGTCCCCAAGGACGTCCAGCACACCTTCGTCGCGGCCGAGAACAAGACCTTCTACAACGACAACGGCATCAACCTGCGGGGCATGGCCCGCGGCCTCTACAACACCGCGATGGGCCGCGGCACCCAGGGCGGTTCGACGATCACCCAGCAGTACGTCAAGAACTACTACCTCGACCAGGACCAGACCATCACGCGCAAGCTGAAGGAACTGGTCATCACGCTGAAGGTGGACCGCGAGAAGTCCAAGAACTACATCCTCGCCGGCTACATCAACACCAGCTACTACGGCCGCGGCGCCTACGGCATCCAGGCCGCCGCCCAGGCCTACTACCACGTCGACGCCAAGGACCTCAACGTCCAGCAGGGCGCCTACCTCGCCGCACTGCTCCAGGCACCGAGCCAGTACGACTGGGCGGTCGCGGGCCCCGTCGGCAAGAGGCTGGTGCAGCAGCGCTGGAACTACGTCCTGAACAACATGGTCGGCCAGGGCTGGCTCGACAAGTCCAAGCGGGACGCCCTGAAGTTCCCGATCCCCAAGCCGCCGAAGGCCGCCTCCGGTCTCGAGGGCCAGAAGGGCTACCTGGTCGAACTGGCCAACACCCAGCTGGAGAACCAGCTGATGAAGAAACAGGGCATCAGCCGGTCCGACGCGGAGGCCCTCGTCGTCGACCAGGGCTGGACCATCACCCTGAACATCGACCCGAAGAAACAGGCCAAGCTGGAGGCGGCCGTCAAGAGCCAGCTCACCAGCAAGCTCAACGGCAAGAAGCGCAAGGTCGACAAGAACGTCCAGGCCGGCGCCGTCTCCGTCGACCCGAGGACGGGCAAGATCCTCGCCCTGTACGGCGGCACGAGCTACTACGACCACTACACCGACAACGCCACCCGCGCCGACTACCAGCCCGCGTCCACCTTCAAGCCGATCATCCTCGCCGCCGCCCTGGAAGAACAGGCGAAGACGCAGGACGGCAAGGACATCAACGCGAACACCGTCTACGACGGCACCAGCGGCCGTCCGGTCAAGGGCAGCGACATCGCCTTCGCGCCGCCGAACGAGGACAAGGCCGACTACGGCGACATCACCGTGCAGACGGCGATGAACAAGTCCGTCAACTCGGTGTTCGCACAGATGGGTGTGGACGTCGGCATGAAGAACGTCATGCGCACCGCCGACCAGCTGGGCCTCGACACCACCGGCCTGCAGGCGGTGCCCGCCATGACCCTCGGCAGCATGGGCGCGAGCCCGCTGGAGATGGCCGGGGTCTACGCCACCTTCGACAACCACGGCAGGAAGGTCACCCCGACGGTCATCGCGTCGGCGGAGAAGACCGGCCGCAAGGTCGACATCCCGGACCCGATCGGCGACCAGGTCATCAGCCGCGCCGCCGCCGACCAGGTGACCTCGGTGCTGACCGGCGTGGTCGACGACGGTACGGCGAAGGTGTCGGTGGCCCAGAACCCGCTGCGCAACGGCCAGCAGGTGGCGGGCAAGACGGGTACCTCCGACAACAACAAGTCGGCCTGGTTCACCGGCTACACGCCCGACCTGGTCACCTCGGTCGGCCTGTTCGGCGAGGACGCCAAGACCCACAACCAGGTCCCGCTGACCGGCGCCACCGGCCTCATCCCCGGCACCGGCCGTATCAACGGCGGCGGGTACCCGGCGCAGATCTGGGCGACGTACACCTTCGGCGTCACCAAGAAGCAGAAGTTCGAGCTGCAGACCGACCTGGGCGCGGCGGTCCAGCCCACCGTGACCCCGTCGAAGTCGGCGACCCCCTCGCAGACGCCTTCCCAGACGCCCAGCCAGACCCCGTCGAAGTCGGCGACCCCGTCCCAGACCCCGTCACGGACCCCGTCCGGGACCCCGACGACCTCCCCGCCGCCCACGACGAACGAGCCGTCGCTCCCGGCGGAGACCCCGACGGACGGCGACACCAACAACCCGCTGGACCCGGTGAACGGCCAGTAGCAACGCCGTAGGGGCAACTCCCAGGAGTGCTGGGGGCTGCCCCTACGGCGTCACCGGTTCAGCTCGAACCAGACGACCTTCCCGGTGCTGAGCCGCGTCGCTCCCCACCGTCTGGCCAGTCGGTTGACGAGGTACAGCCCGCGGCCGCCCTCGTCCGTCGCCCGGGCCTGCCGCAGCCGCGGCAACTGCGGCACGTCGTCGCCCACTTCGCAGCGCAGCACATCCGTCCGCAGCAACCGCAGGGTCACCGGCCGCGAGGCGTACCGCACCGCGTTCGTGACCACCTCGCTGACCAGCAGCTCGACGGAGTCGGACAGCTCCTCCAGCCCCCAGCGGGACAGCGCCCGGCGCGCGAGCCGCCGGGCCCGGCCGGGCGCCGCGTCCTCGGGCTCGAGGAACCAGTACGCCACATCGCTCGGCGCGATCCCGTCGAACCGGGCGGCGAGCAGCGCGATGTCGTCGTCACGGTCACCCGGCCCCAGCATGTCGAGCACCTCGTCGCACAGGGCCTCCAGCGGCGGCGGATGATCCGGCCCCGTCAGCTGAGCGGTCGCGGCGAGCTTCTCCCGCAGCTGCTCTATCCCGGTCCACACGTCCCGCAGCCGGGACTCCACCAGACCGTCGGTGTACAGCAGCAGCGTCGCCCCCGCGGGCGCGTCCAGCTCCACCGCCTCGAAGTCGACCCCGCCCACCCCGATCGGCGCCCCCGGCGGCACCCGCAGCACCTCGGCCCGGCCGCCCAGGTGCAGCAGCACCGGCGGCGGATGCCCGGCGTTGGCGATGGTGATGCGGTGCGACACCGGGTCGTAGACCGCGTACAGGCAGGTCGCCATGCGGTCGCTGCCGAGCCGCTGGGCCTGCTCGTCCAGGTGGTGCAGGACCTCCTGCGGAGGCAGGTCCAGGCCCGCCAGGGTCTGCGCGGTGGTCCGCAGCTGGCCCATGATGGCCGCCGACGTCATGGAGTGCCCCATCACGTCACCGACGACCAGGGCGACCCGGCTGCCGGGCAGCGGGATCGCGTCGTACCAGTCGCCGCCCACCCGCGCGGTCTCGGCCGCCGGCAGATAGCGGGACGCCAGCCGCACCCCGGTCGCGCTCGGCAGGTGCTCGGGCAGCATGGTCCGCTGCAACTCGTCGGCGATGTAGGCCTCCCGGCCGTACAGCACCGCCTTGTCGATGCCGAGCGCGGTGTGCGTGGCGAGCTGGGCGGCGACCAGCAGATCGTCCGCCTCGAACGCGAGCCGCTCCGGACGGCGCAGGAACAGGGCCGCGCCGATCACCCGGCGGCGGCCGCGCAGCGGGGCCAGGATCGCGCGCTGGGCGCCGGGGACGAGCGACTCGTTGCCCTCGCCGAGGAGTTCGGGCAGGGCGGAGCGCGCCGCCGGGGAGTCCGCGAAAACCGGCCGCACGCCCCGCAGCACCTCGTTCAGGGCGCCGCCCGGCCGTACCTCGCACAGCTCGGCGGTGAGCTCGGCCAGCCCGACGTCGGCGGGATCCGGCTCCGGGACGGGCAGTTGCGGGAAACCGCCCTCGGTGTCCCGCTCCTCCGGGATCCGGTCGGTACGGCGCAGCCGCAGCACCACCGCGCCGGTGGGCCGTTCGTCGCCGACCGGCAGCGGGTCGCGCAGATAGACCAGGATCGCGTCCGAGAAGGTCGGCACCGTCGCCCGGCACAGCCCCATCACGATCTCGTCGAGGTCGATGCCCCGGGCGATCCGGCGGGTCGCGGCCCCCACGAAACGCAGCCGGTCACCGTCCCGCCGCATCGGCATCGGCCGGCCGGGCGGCAGCCCGCGTCCGCTGCGGCGCTCCTGGGGGCCCGCGGCCCGCTCCTGCTCCGCGCCCGGCTGGGGCGGGATGCCCTCGGTGGGGCGCGGCCGGTGCGGATCGGGCTCAGCGCTGGTGGGCTGGGCGTGCTCGGGGCCGTTGACGGAGTGCTCCTTGGACGTGCTGGTACCGGGGCCGGAGGGCGTCTCGCCCGGACGGGCCTGCGCGGATAACGCGGTGCTGCCGAGCGGGTGGGGCTGTGCCTGCGCCTGGTGCTGCGGGGCACGCAGGAGCGCCCCGCGGGCCTGAGCGGGGTCGGCGCCCGGCTGCGGGCGCTCGTAGGAGGTGGGGTGCTCCGTCACGCGTGTCGAATCCGTCCGTCCGGGGCTGCGCGCCGGGCGCGCAGGGGGTCCCGCCGAAAGTCCGATACCCGGATTAGCTGCCCCAGGAACGGATTTCCGGCGTGGCTGGAGACCGTTGCCGTGCCACCGGCGAACGGTCCCGGGCCGGCGCGCCGTTCGCCCGTGCTGCCCTCGTACCCCTCGCTCACGTCCTGCCGCCCCTCGGTGACGTTCGGTCAAGCCCGGATGATCGCCCGGGAGTTGCGCACGACGCGTGTCCTCGACGCGCCCTTGCGGAGGACGATCCTACGGTTGTGGACCGGGGGCGCATCAAGGGTCTCATGAGGACACGTGCGCGGGCGTGCGGTCCCAGTCCTCCGGCAGCGACGGAACGGCCCAGGCCGGGTCCGGCCGCCAGTGCTGCCAGCCGTCCGAGAACGGCGCCTGCCAGGCCCGTACCGCCTCGACCGCGGACAGGCCCGCCGCGCGGGCGGCTGCGGCCTTCGCCGCGTCCAGCAGCCCGTCCTGCTGGGCCTGTGCGAACTCGTCCTCGTCGAGCCACTCCCACCTGCGGTCCGGGTGCACCGCGATGTCCAGGAAGTAGTCCTCCGAGTCCACCCCGCCGTCCCAACGGGCCAGCGGCTGCTCAAGGTTGACGTACCAGTTCTTGAAGTGCCAGCCCCGCTCCCAGAACAGCCACACCGACCAGGGCTCACCGGGCCGGGCCAGCTTCAGCACCCCGGTGCCCAGCCAGCGGCCGTGCCCCACGGTCCGCGGCTTGGTGTACCGCGACTCCAGCGGCTCCTCGCGCACCGGAGAGCCGTCGGTGAACACGGGCTTGACGCACTCGGTACCGGGCGCCAGCCACACGGCCAGCAGCTCCGCGTCGTCCCGTACGACGGTGACGGGGCGCGCGATGTGGAAGCCGTCCCCGGCGTTCTCCCGGTACCGCCACAGGATCTGACTCCCGGGCGTCCAGAAACCGCTCCCGTTCCCGGTCGCGCCACCCGTTTCCCCGCGCCTCACGCGTCTCACCGCTCCGCCGTCTGCCATGCACAGATATTAGGTGCCACAGGCATACGACGCTGCGGTGGACGTCACGGTTCTCCCCGGGCGGCGCGAAACGTTCGCACCCGGTTACGGGCGTGTCATCCGCAGGACATCCAGCGCCTCGTCCAACTGCTCGACGGTCAGATCGCCCTTCTCGACATACCCGCCCTCCAGCACCACCTGACGGATCGTCTTGCGCTCCGCCAGCGACTTCTTGGCGACCTTGGCCGCCTCCTCGTACCCGATGTACCTGTTGAGCGGCGTCACCACGGACGGCGACGACTCGGCGTACTCCCGCGCCCGCTCCCGGTTCGCGGTGATGCCGTCCACCGTCCGGTCGGCCAGCAGCCGCGCCACGTTGGCCAGCAGCCGCACCGACTCCAGCACGTTCTTCGCGATGACCGGAAGCATCACGTTGAGCTCGAAGTTGCCGGCCGCACCGGCGAACGCGATGGTCTGGTCGTTCCCGATGACCTGGGCCGCCACCATCAACACGGCTTCGGGGACGACCGGGTTGACCTTCCCCGGCATGATCGAGGACCCCGGCTGGAGATCGGGCAGCGCGATCTCCGCGAGGCCGGTGCGCGGCCCGGAGGCCATCCACCGCAGATCGTTCGCGATCTTCGTCAGGCCGACCGCGACGGTCCGCAGCTGCCCGCTGGTCTCGACGATCCCGTCCCGCGCGCCCTGCGCCTCGAAGTGGTCGCGGGCCTCGGTGAACGGCAGCCCGGTCACCCGGGCGACCTCCTCGATCACGGCGGCGGAGAACCCGGGCGGGGTGTTGATCCCGGTGCCGACCGCGGTCCCGCCGAGCGGCAGTTCCGCGAGCCGGGGCAGCGCGGCACGCAGCCGCTCGACGCCGTACCGCACCTGCGCGGCGTACCCGCCGAACTCCTGCCCGAGCGTCACCGGTGTGGCGTCCATCAGGTGCGTACGCCCGGACTTCACGACCTCGGCGAACTCCTCGGACTTCCGGCCCAGCGAGTCGGCGAGGTGTTCGAGCGCCGGGATCAGGTCCCGGGTGACGGCGGCGGTGGCGGCGATGTGGATCGACGACGGGAAGACGTCGTTGGAGGACTGCGAGGCGTTGACGTGGTCGTTGGGGTGGACGTCCCGGCCGAGCCGCTCGCTCGCCAGCGTGGCGATGACCTCGTTGGTGTTCATGTTGGACGAGGTGCCCGAGCCCGTCTGGAAGACGTCGACGGGGAACTGCTCGTCCCAGTCCCCGCGGGCGACCTCCGCGGCCGCCTCCTGGATCGCCTCTGCCACGTCCTCGTCGAGCACCCCGAGCCGTGCGTTCACCTTCGCCGCGGCGCCCTTGACGCGGGCGAGCGCCTCGATGTGGGCGCGCTCGATCCGCTGGCCGGAGATCGGGAAGTTCTCGACGGCGCGCTGCGTCTGGGCCCGCCACTTGGCTTCGGCGGGCACCCGGACCTCGCCCATGGAGTCGTGCTCGATGCGGTAGTCGCTCATACCCGTATAGCGATCGGGACCGCGGGGATGTTCCGGACCGCCCCCGCCCGCCCCCGAACGGAGCAGGGGGCGGGCGCGGCGCGCGGGATCAGCCCAGACCCGGACCCCGCACGGGGATCGTCGTGAACGTCGGCGCGGGAGCCGGATCCTGGAAGAAGTCGTTGCCCTTGTCGTCGACGACGATGAACGCCGGGAAGTCCTCGACCTCGATCTTCCAGACCGCCTCCATGCCGAGCTCCTCGTACTCGACGACCTCGACCTTCTTGATGCAGTCCTGGGCGAGCCGGGCGGCCGGGCCGCCGATGGAGCCCAGGTAGAAGCCGCCGTGCTCGGCGCAGGCGTCGGTGACCTGCTTGCTGCGGTTGCCCTTGGCCAGCATCACCTTGGAGCCGCCCGCCGCCTGGAACTGCTCCACGTAGGAGTCCATGCGGCCGGCCGTGGTCGGGCCGAAGGAACCGGACGCGTAGCCCTCGGGGGTCTTGGCCGGACCGGCGTAGTACACCGGGTGGTCCTTCAGGTACTGCGGCATCTCCTCGCCCGCGTCCAGCCGCTCCTTGATCTTGGCGTGCGCGATGTCCCGGGCGACCACCAGCGGGCCGGTGAGCGAGAGCCGGGTCTTGACCGGGTACTTGGTCAGCTCGGCGAGGATCGTGTCCATCGGCTGGTTCAGGTCGATCTTCACGACGTCCGACGACTCGTCCAGGTGCTCGTCGGTCGTCTCCGGCAGGAACCGCGCCGGGTCCGTCTCCAGCTGCTCCAGGAAGACGCCCTCGGCGGTGATCTTCGCGACGGCCTGGCGGTCCGCGGAGCAGGACACGGCGATGGCGACCGGGCAGGACGCGCCGTGCCGGGGCAGCCGCACCACGCGCACGTCGTGGCAGAAGTACTTGCCGCCGAACTGCGCGCCGATGCCGATCTTCTGCGTCAGCTCGAAGACCTTCTGCTCCAGGTCCTTGTCCCGGAAGCCGTGGCCCAGCTCCGAGCCCTCGGCCGGGATCTCGTCCAGGTAGTGCGCGGAGGCGTACTTCGCGGTCTTCAGCGCGAACTCGGCGGACGTGCCGCCGACGACGATCGCCAGGTGGTACGGCGGGCAGGCGGCCGTGCCCAGCGAACGGATCTTCTCCTCCAGGAACTTCATCATGGAGGCCTCGTTCAGGACGGCCTTGGTCTCCTGGTACAGGAACGACTTGTTGGCCGAGCCGCCGCCCTTGGCCATGAAGAGGAACTTGTAGGCGCCGCCGTCGGTGGCGTACAGCTCGATCTGGGCCGGCAGGTTGGAGCCGGTGTTCTTCTCCTCCCACATGGTGAGCGGAGCCATCTGGGAGTAGCGCAGGTTGAGGTTGAGGTACGCGTCGTAGATGCCGCGGCTCAGGGCCGCCTCGTCGCCGCCCTCGGTGAGCACGTTCTGGCCGCGCTTGCCCATCACGATCGCCGTGCCGGTGTCCTGGCACATGGGCAGCACGCCGGCCGCCGCGATGTTCGCGTTCTTCAGCAGGTCGAGCGCGACGAACTTGTCGTTGCCCGACGCCTCCGGGTCGTCGATGATCCGGCGCAGCTGGGCGAGGTGGGCGGGGCGCAGGTAGTGCTGGATGTCGTGGATCGCCTCCGCGGCGAGCTTGCGCAGCGCCTCCGGCTCCACCTTGAGGAACGTCCGCCCGTCCGGTCCCTCGACGGTGGACACGCCCTCGGAGGTCACCAGCCGGTACGGCGTGGTGTCCTCGCCCTGGGGGAGCAGATCGGTGTACGCGAACTCAGGCATCTCAGCCCATTCCTCACTCTGACGGACGGCCGCCCGTCGGCGTCGACGGGCGCTGTCCAGCGTAGGACCTGCCGCCGGCACGGAACCTGTGAGGTAAGGCTCAGTTCGACACGCCCGGCCGGGTACGACCCCTAGTCGCGATCTATCGCGTTTCGGTACGCTGCTGTCGTGGACCTTCAGAAGCAGACCGTTCAGGGGCACGCCGGAGCGCCGGCCGCCGAGCTGCGCGCCTCGGACGCCGACCGTGACCGCATCGCCGACATCCTGCGGGAGGCGCTCGCCGAGGGGCGCCTGACCGCCGACGAGCACGCCGAGCGCGTGGAGGGGGTGCTGAACGCCAAGACGGTGGGGGAGCTGGAGGTCTTCATACGGGATCTGCCCGCGGCCCACGCCCGTCCGGCCGCCCCCGGCCACCCGTCGGTGCCGCCGCGTCCCGCGCCCGGCGCGATCCCCGTCGAGGCGGACAGCAATGTGGTGGCCGTCTTCAGCAGCGCCCGCCGCCGCGGCCGCTGGCGGCCCGGCCGCCGGCTGCACGCGTACGCGGTGTTCGGCTCCGTCGAGATCGACCTCACGGAGGCGATCTTCGAGTACCAGCAGGTCGTCATCAAGGCGTTCTCGGTCTTCGGCGACGTGCAGATCCGGGTCCCGGAGAACGTGTCGCTGCGCGGCACCGGCGGCGGTGTGCTGGGCAACTTCGAGGCGGACACGCTGGATTCGGGCGACCCGGACGCGCCGGTCGTCTACGTCGACGGGTGGGCCGTCCTCGGGAACGTGGAGGCGCGGCCGAAGCGCGGGAAGTTCGTCGAGGACATCCTGGACCGGGTGCACGCCAAGGTCGACCGGAAGTTGCGCAAACACCTGGACCGTTGACGGTCGCGAATCGGTGCCGGTCCTGCGGTCCCCGGGGTCGTGAACAGGGCGCCGTGCCAGGGCTGTTGAGGACGCTGTGCATAGGCCCGCGCACAGCGGGTAGGCCTTGCTGCATCGTCTCTCGCTCGCGAAGCCGTCGTCAGGAGTAGACCCGTGCTGCAACCGCCGCATTCGTCCCTGCAGGTAGCTGCCGTTCCGGCCCAGCGGGTGCCAGTGCGGGACAGGGACCAAGACGCACCCTGGCACACCGAGGCGGTGTGCCGGCGCGACGAGGCAGGCCTGTTCTTCGCCCCCTCCAAGGAACCCACCGCCGCCCGGCTGTCCCGGGAGGAGGCGGCCAAGCGGGTCTGCGCCCGCTGTCCGGTCATGGTCGAGTGCCGCGAACACGCCCTGCTCCAGCCGGAGCCCTACGGCGTCTGGGGCGGCCTCACGGCGGCGGAGCGCCGGGTGGTGCTGGCGAGGCGCAGGCGCCGCGACGCGGAGCTGAAGAAGGCGGCGCGGGCGACGGCGGCGAACCGCATAGCCCAGGCAGGCTGACAAAAGGCGCCCTCTCCGCACAGAGGGCGCCTTTTCAACCCGGTGAGGGGTTCGGGGGAGGCGGTTCGGGGAGGCGCTACTTCGCCTTGTCGAAATCGATCGTGCTGTACGCCCGCAGCTTGCGCAGCCGGTGCTCGGAGTCGATCCGCCGCACCGTCCCCGACTTGGACCGCATCACGATCGACTCGGTCAGCGCGGTCTCCGACCGGTAGCGCACGCCCCGCAGCAGCTCGCCGTCCGTGATGCCGGTGGCGACGAAGAACACGTTCTCGCCGGTCACCAGGTCCTCGGTGGTCAGCACCCGGTCCAGGTCGTGCCCGGCGTCGATCGCCCGCTGCCGCTCCTCGTCGTCCTTGGGCCACAGCTTGCCCTGGATCGTGCCGCCCAGGCACTTCACCGCGCAGGCCGAGATGATGCCCTCGGGCGTGCCGCCGATCCCGAGCAGCATGTCCACGCCCGTGCCCTCGCGCAGCGCGTAGATCGACCCGGCGACGTCACCGTCGGAGATCAGCTTGATGCGTGCGCCGGCCTCCCGGATCTCCTTGATGATCCCTTCGTGCCGCGGCCGGTCCAGGATGACCACGGTCACGCCCTCCGGCGAGGACCGCTTCGCCTTGGCGACCCGGCGGATGTTGACGGAGATGGGCGCGTTGATGTCGACGAAGTCCGCCGCATCCGGGCCCGTGACCAGCTTGTCCATGTAGAACACGGCGGACGGGTCGAACATGGCCCCGCGTTCGGCGGCGGCCAGCACCGAGATCGCGTTGGGCATGCCCTTCGCGGTCAGCGTCGTCCCGTCGATCGGGTCGACGGCGATGTCGACCTCGGGTCCGGTGCCGTCACCGACGTGCTCCCCGTTGAAGAGCATCGGGGCCTCGTCCTTCTCGCCCTCGCCGATGACGACCACGCCGTTCATCGACACGGTGGAGACGAGGGTGCGCATGGCGCGGACCGCGGCGCCGTCGGCGCCGTTCTTGTCGCCGCGGCCCACCCAGCGCCCCGCCGCCATCGCGGCGGCCTCGGTGACCCGGACGAGCTCCAGGGCGAGGTTGCGGTCGGGGGCCTCGGAGGGGACATCGAGCTCGGACGGCAGGTGATGATGATTCTCGGTCATCGGAGCGCACCTTTCTGATACGACGACGGCCGGATGAGGGTTCCCGTCGACTCTATCGCCAGGCTGACAAAATGAGCAGGGGACCCCACGGATGAGCGCAAGGGGCACCTGCGACCATAGAGGGCGTGGCAGGCACGAACGGCAAGCAGAAGACGGTCCGGGACATGATTCTCTCCCTGGCCCTGATCGGCCTCGCGGCGGGCTTCGTCTATCTTCTCGTCCCGCACGACGATCACGCTCCCGACCTTCCGAGGGTGGACTACCGGGTGGAGCTGCTGACGGCGCGGCGCGCCGCGAGCTACCCGGTCGCCGCACCCGAGGGTCTGCCCAGTGGCTGGAAGGCCACGTCGGTGCGGTTCCAGGGCGCGGAGGGCGACCGCTGGCACCTCGGGTACCAGACCCCCGACGGTCAGTACGTCCAGATCGAACAGTCCACTCAGAAGCCGGCGGACTTCATCGCCGACGCCAGCCAGGGCGCGACGGCCACGAAGACGGCCGAGAGGATCGGCGACCGCACCTGGACGCACTACACGGGCGGCCGCTACGACGCGCTGGTGCTCGACGGCACCCGCGGTTCGACGACGGTGGTGGCCGGCACGGCGTCCTTCGCCCAGCTGACGAAGATGGCCGCGGCGCTGAAGACGTCCTGAGGCGGCTGTGCGCGCTCGTGCACGGAAGAGGCCCCCGGCGTGGTGCCGGGGGCCTCTTCCGTGCAGTGGGGCTGCTCAGACGGTCGTGACGACGTCGTCGTAGGCCAGGCGCGGGCCGCGCGGGAACCAGGCGTCCGGGCCCGGCTTGCCGATGTTGACGACCATCAGCGGGGTGTGGTCGTCGTCCAGGAACTCCTTCTGGACGGCCGCGAGGTCCAGGCCGGTCATCGGGCCGGCGGCGAGGCCGGCGGCGCGGACGCCGATGATGAAGTACGCGGCCTGGAGGGCGGCGTTCAGGGTGGCGTTCTTCTCGCGGTTCTCCCGGCTGCCGGCGAACATGTCCTTGGCCTGCGGGAAGTGCGGGAAGAGGTGCGGCAGCTCCTCGTGGAACTCGTTGTCCGCGGCGAGGATCGCGACCAGCGGGGCGGCGGCGGTCTTCTTCTGGTTGCCCTCGGACATGTGCCGCACCAGGCGCTCACGGGCCTCGGGCGAGCGGACCAGGACGATGCGCAGCGGCGACTGGTTCATGGAGGTCGGGCCGAACTTGACCAGGTCGTAGATCGCCTGGACCTGCTCGTCGGTCACCGGCTCGTCGGTGAAGGTGTTGGCGGTGCGGGCCTCGCGGAACAGCAGGTCCTGAGCGGCGGGGTCGAGAACGAGAGACATGGTGAACTTCCTGGGTCGCATCCCGGGCGGGGGAGTCGGCACGTGATCCGGACCGTGGTCCGGATAGCTTGTCGGTGCGACCCTAGCGAAGGAAGGTTCAAGGTTCAACAAAGGCCGGGATCGTGGTGACCCGCCTCACACCCTGACCTCCCACCCCTTGTCTCACCCCTTCTCGCTCCTCCCCTCCGCCTCCGCTTCCTCCTCCTCGGCCAGCGCCGCGTCCAGCCGGGCCCGCGCCCCCTCCAGCCACCGCCTACACACCTTGGCCAGCTCCTCGCCCCGCTCCCAGAGCGCGAGCGACTCCTCCAGGCTCGTCCCGCCGGCCTCCAGCCGCCGGACGACGTCGATCAGCTCGTCCCGCGCCTGCTCGTAGGAGAGCGCCTCTTCGGTCCTGCCGCTCATGCACGTGCCTTTCTCGTCAACCTGTACTAGCCCTCGACCCGCACCGTGAAGTCGCCCTCGGCGACCCGCGCGCGCAGCGCCTCGCCCGGCTCGACCTCCCCGCTGTCGCGCACCACGTGCCCGTCGCCCTTCTGCAGCACGGCGTAACCGCGCTTCAGGGTGGCGGCGGGGGAGAGGGCCACCACGCGCGCGTGCGTGTGCGTCAGCTCCGAGTCGGCGCGGTCCAGCAGATGCCGCAGGGTGCGCCGCGAACGATCGACCAGCCCGGCCACGTGATCGGCCCGCTCGTCGAGCATCCGGTGCGGATCCTCCATGGCCGGCCGCGCCAGCGCCTGGGCCAGCCCCCGCTCCTCCCGCGACACCAGCGCGTCGACGCACCGCCGGGCCCGGTCCCGCAGCATCCGCACCCGCTCCAGCTCCTCACCCACGTCCGGTACGACCTTCTTCGCCGCGTCGGTGGGCGTCGAGGCGCGCAGGTCGGCGACGTAGTCGAGCAGCGGGGTGTCGGGCTCGTGGCCGATGGCGGACACCACGGGCGTCCGGCACCCGGCCACCGCCCGCACCAACTGCTCGTCGGAGAACGGCAGCAGATCCTCCACGCTGCCGCCCCCGCGCGCGACGACGATCACATCCACCGCCTCGATCGCGTCCAGCTCCTTCACGGCCTGCACGACCTGCGGCACGGCGTGCACGCCCTGCACCGGCACGTTGCGCACCTCGAACCGCACCGCCGGCCACCGGTGCCGGGCGTTCTCCAGCACGTCCCGCTCGGCAGCCGAGGCCCGCCCGCACACCAGCCCGATCAACTGCGGCAGGAACGGCAACGGCTTCTTCCGCTCGGCGGCGAACAGCCCCTCCGCGGCCAGCGTCTTCTTGAGCATCTCCAGCCGCGCCAGCAGCTCCCCGACGCCGACCGGCCGTATCTCGGCCGCCCGCAGCGACAGCTGCCCACGCGGCGCGTACCACTCCGGCTTCGCGTGCACGACGACCCGGGCGCCCTCCCCGACGACATCGGCGACGGCGTCGAACACCTGCCGGAAACAGGTGACGCCGATCGAGATGTCGTACGACGGGTCGCGCAGCGTCAGGAACACCACCCCGGCGCCGGGCCGCCGCGACAGCTGGGTGATCTGCCCCTCGACCCACACCGCGCCGAGCCGGTCGATCCATCCGCCGATGAGCCGGGAGATCTCACCGACGGGTACGGGTGTCTCGGCGGACGTGTTCAGAGCCATGCGGCGAGCGTAACGGCGCCCACCGACAGGACCGCCCCGCCGCCCTGCCGTGAACCGGTCCGCTCTCTCCTCGGGACCGTCACCCGGACCCGATCAACGCCCCCCGGGCGCGGCCTTACGATGGGTGCCATGACTGCTTCGTCTGGCCGCCGTGTCCTGCTCGCCGCCCCCCGTGGCTACTGCGCGGGCGTGGACCGCGCCGTGATCGCCGTCGAGAGGGCCCTGGAGCAGTACGGGGCCCCGGTCTACGTCCGGCACGAGATCGTCCACAACAAGTACGTCGTGCAGACCCTGGAGAAGAAGGGCGCGATCTTCGTCGAACGGACCGAGGAGGTCCCGCCGGGCAACATCGTGATGTTCTCCGCGCACGGCGTCGCGCCCGTCGTCCACGAGGAGGCCGAGCGCGGCCGGCTCGCCACCATCGACGCCACCTGCCCGCTGGTCACCAAGGTCCACAAGGAAGCCGTCCGGTTCGCGAACGAGGACTACGACATCCTCCTGATCGGCCACGAGGGCCACGAGGAGGTCATCGGCACCTCCGGCGAGGCCCCCGACCACATCCAGCTGGTCGACGGCCCCGACGACGTCGCCAAGGTCGAGGTCCGCGACGAGTCCAAGGTCGTCTGGCTGTCCCAGACCACGTTGAGCGTGGACGAGACGATGGAGACCGTCGACGCCCTGAAGGAGAAGTTCCCGCAGCTCATCTCGCCGCCGAGCGACGACATCTGCTACGCCACGCAGAACCGTCAGCTCGCCGTGAAGCAGATGGGCGCCGAGGCCGAACTCGTCATCGTGGTCGGCTCCCGCAACTCCTCCAACTCCAAGCGGCTGGTCGAGGTCGCCAAGCTGGCCGGCTCGCGCGAGGCGTACCTGGTCGACTTCGCCGGCGAGATCGACGAGGCCTGGCTGGAGGGCGTCACCACGGTCGGCGTCACCTCCGGCGCCTCCGTCCCGGAGGTCCTGGTCGAGCAGGTCCTGGAGTGGCTCGCCGAGCGCGGCTACGGCGACGTCGAGATCGTCAAGGCGGCCGAGGAGTCCATCACCTTCTCGCTGCCCAAGGAACTCCGCCGTGACCTGCGCGAAGAGGCGGCCGCCCTGGTCGCCGAGCGCGGCGGCGCCGGCGCCGGGGCCTGAGAGCGGATCGTACGACGGTGTGATCGCGGGCCGTCCGGCGTCGTGACTGTCAGTCGTACCACGTAACGTGGAGCCATGCAGATCTTCGGCGTGGACATCGGTGGTTCAGGGATCAAGGGCGCTCCCGTGGACCTGGCAAAGGGCGACCTGGCGCAGGAGCGCTGCAAGGTGCTCACCCCGCATCCGGCGACGCCCGACGGCGTCGCCGACGGGGTCAGGCAGGTCGTCGACCACTTCGGGTGGACCGGCCCGGTCGGGCTCACCTTCCCGGGCGTGATCACGGACGGCACCCACATCCGCACGGCGGCCAACGTCGACAAGAGCTGGATCGACACCGACGCGCGCACGCTGTTCAGCGAGCGGCTCGGCGGCCTCCCGGTGACCGTGGTCAACGACGCGGACGCGGCGGGCGTCGCCGAGATGGAGTTCGGCGCCGGCCGCGGCCGCAAGGGTGTCGTACTCCTGCTGACCTTCGGCACCGGCATCGGCAGCGCCCTGTTCGTCGACGGCGAGCTGGTCCCCAACACGGAGCTCGGCCACCTGGAGCTGGACGGGCACGACGCCGAGAAGAAGGCCTCCAGCAAGGCCAAGGAGGACCACGACCTCAGCTGGGAGCAGTGGGGGCACCGGGTCACCAAGTACCTCGCGCACGTCGAGATGCTGTTCTCGCCGGAGCTGTTCATCATCGGCGGCGGGGTCAGCCGCAAGGCCGACAAGTTCCTGCCCTTCCTCAAGGGCGTCAAGGCCGAGATCGTGCCGGCGCAGCTGCAGAACAACGCGGGGATCGTGGGCGCGGCGATGCGCGCGGCGAAACACGCGAAGTAGCCCCCCGGCGGACCGCCTCGCCCCGGGCCCGTACCGTTCCCGTCCCGGCCTCCCCCCAAGGCACGCCTCAGGGCCTGCGTCGGCGGCGGAGCAGCCGGGCCCGGCGGACGAGGACGATCAGCCCCGTGACCAGGGTTCCGCCGTAGAGCCAGCCGGCCTGGGTGGACAGGGCCGTCACCAGCCCCATCAGACCGTCCAGGAACCCGCTGCCGTCGGCGACGGCCAGCAGCCCGACGGCGAACGCGATCGGGGCGACGACGGGAGCGGTCAGCAGATCGCTCGGGCGCACCCACAGCGCGGTCAGCGCGGAGACCGGCAGGAACAGCACCCCGTACACGGTCAGGGACGCCCCGAGGAGCAGGTCGTCCAGGAAGCCGAGCAGGAACATCGCCGCCCCGCAGAACAGGGCACAGCCGAGGCTCGTGAGCCGGGGACCGCGTGGGCCCGGTCCCGGCCCGGGCCCGGCGGCGGGCGCCGTACGGGGCCTTCCCGTCCCCGGCCGGCGCGCGGCCGTCCCCGGTCGCCGTCTCGCCTGCGGCGGCAGCGGTGTGCGGGGGGCGCCACGGCGCGGGCCTTGCTGTCGGGGTCGGGTCCTGTGATGCTCCACCGGACCAACTTAGGTCGGTCGATGTGCCCGCTCGGGGACCAGACACGCCGGAACCAAGCCGAAGAACAGACCATGTCCACGTGTTCGACGCGGCCGCAGGCGAGGGGCCCCGAACCCCGTAAACTGGTGGATCGGCCGGCCCGCCGGCACCGGCAGCCCCCGGCTCACTCACCCTCTCACTACGGGAAGTCGCAACGTGTCGCTCACGATCGGAATCGTCGGCCTGCCGAATGTCGGCAAGTCGACCCTGTTCAACGCCCTGACCAAGAACGACGTGCTGGCGGCCAACTACCCGTTCGCCACGATCGAACCCAACGTGGGTGTGGTCGGCGTCCCCGACGCCCGGCTGGCCAAGCTGGCGGAGATCTTCGCCTCGCAGCGGATCCTCCCCGCCACGGTCGACTTCGTCGACATCGCGGGCATCGTGCGGGGCGCCTCCGAGGGTGAGGGCCTGGGCAACAAGTTCCTCGCGAACATCCGTGAGTCCGACGCGATCTGCCAGGTCATCCGTGCCTTCAAGGACGAGAACGTCGTGCACGTCGACGGCAAGGTCTCGCCGAAGGACGACATCGAGACGATCAACACCGAGCTGATCCTCGCCGACCTCCAGACGATCGAGAAGGTCCTGCCGCGCCTCCAGAAGGAGTCGCGCATCAAGAAGGACGTGGCCCCCAAGGTCAAGGCCGTCGAGGAGGCCAAGGAGATCCTGGAGAAGGGCGACACGCTCTTCGGCCACGGCATCGTGCAGGGCTCGGAGCGCGCCGAGCTCCTCCACGACCTGCACCTGCTCACCACCAAGCCGTTCCTCTACGTCTTCAACGTCGACGAGGACGAACTGCTCGACGAGGACTTCAAGACCGAGCAGCGAGCCCTGGTCGCCCCCGCGGAGGCGATCTTCCTCAACGCCAAGCTGGAGGCGGACCTCGCGGAGCTCGACGAGGAGGACGCCCTGGAGCTGCTGGAGTCGGTGGGAGCCGAGGAACCCGGCCTCGCCACCCTCGCCCGCGTCGGCTTCACCACCCTCGGCCTGCAGACCTACCTCACGGCCGGCCCCAAGGAATCCCGCGCCTGGACCATCAAGAAGGGCGCGACGGCCCCCGAGGCGGCCGGTGTCATCCACACCGACTTCCAGAAGGGCTTCATCAAGGCCGAGGTCATCTCCTTCGAGGACCTGGTCGAAGCCGGCTCGGTCGCCGAGGCCCGCGCCAAGGGCAAGGCCCGCATGGAGGGCAAGGACTACGTGATGCAGGACGGCGACGTGGTGGAGTTCCGCTTCAACGTGTAGCGGGTGACGTAGCACCACTTCGCTGATCTGGCAAACATGCAGGTCACAAGGGGTCTGGCTCTTCGGGGTCAGGCCCCTTGATTTTTACCGTGCTGGATAGGTGCTGGATTTTCTGACCTCTCGTCACCTGTCATCACCCCTGCTCATCCCTACCGTGCTGGATCTGTGCTGGGCAGGATGCGAGCGCCCGTGCTGGGGCGCGCACTGTTTGCCTCAGCCTCTTCGGCGTCCTGGGCTGTGCGATCCACCACCTCGCTTGGACGGGTTGTCCGGTCCCGGCAGCCTGCCGATGTCAGCGAGGTGATGGTCGACGACGGCGGCGTCCTCAGTGAGGGTTCTCGTCGGCTTCGCAGGCAGGTGGCATCGACGACGAAGCCACGAGAGTCTGGTGCGCTGAACTACGAGTCCTCGGAGTTGGCGTAGATCCAGTCGGCCGCGGACGTGGCAGCGGTCTCGTGCAACTCGCCGAGCACGTCCAGGAAGCCGCGCCTGCCCCAGCACGGGGACGCGCCCATGGCCGTGATGTGCACAGCCCCGGGAAAGGCCCGGCACGACGCCGCCCGCATCGCCGATTCGTCGCCCCGGGCCCACGCTCGTGCCGCCTCGGCTGCGGCGAACTGGTAGTGGGGTGGCTCCGAGACAGCGACCTCGTCTGCCTGCCGCACGAGATCCTCTAGCTGCCATTGCCTGCCCGTCAGCTCCATGATGCTGATGGTCGAGCGCAATAGGCCGTTGAGGATGGCATACACCTCCAGCGAGCCGCCCGAGTCCAGACCGTCCAGCGCCTCTTGGACCGAGACGGCGTCGTGGCCCACGTAACCCCGTATGACCTCCGGGGATGCGTCGCGGGCGGTTTGCGAGGTGCATCGCTCACGCGGATCAGCCCAGGGATGCCTGGACGGGGGCGGATCCGTCCCGCGGCGCATGGTGCCTCGGGAGAAAGAACTAAACCTACGCCCCCTTCCCTGCCGACCCGTTCTTCTGCAATGTCGGCCAGTGCAGGCTGGTGCGGTGGCAGCTTGCAATGGCGGCACCCTCGCGGGTTCCCATGGGCATGGCGTCGACTCGAGCGGCGGGTGAGGCAAGCCGAGTGCGGCAGCACAGGGAACCGGCCAGGCTCGTGCGTGAATGAGAGAGAGGTCGAACAGATCTCTCAACGGCACGGGAGCTTGGTGTGGTGCGGACGTCGACGGCGTCGCCAGATCAGTGGCCACGCCCAAAACGCTCGATGACAGCCGTCGGAATCATCTCGTCGCTGCCGAGCGGCGGACCGAGCAGGATCTGTCCGTTCTCGGCAGCGGCCTTCTCCAGGATCTCGGGGGTGACGGCCCAGTCGGCCGGCTTCGGTCGGGACAGGCTCCAGCCAGCGTCGCGGAAGAAGTTCTCCACACCCGAGGGGGTGGCGATCGCGAGCATGTCCGCCTGGTCGGACGTCACGTGGTACGCGTGAGGGATGTTGCGCGGCAGGTATACGATGCCGCCTGCGGTGACTTCGAACCGACGGTCTCCGATCCAGAACAGGCCGCTGCCGCTCAGCATCAGAATGATCTCGTCCTCGGTGGAGTGCACGTGCACGGGGGAAGCGGTGGCACTCGGCAAGGTCGACCGGAACATGCTCAGAGCGCCGCCGGTGCGCTGCCCGTCCAGCAGCACTTCCATGATCCCTTCGCCGAGCCACTCCAACTGCTCGTGTTCGCCGGCCTGGGACACATAGGGAAAACTCACTGTGATCCTCCACGATCTGACTGATGATCACCTCGGACGTTATGGGAGCGGTCGTCGTTCAGGCCATCCCAGAATTCTGGGGTCTTCTGGATAGGCTGCGCCGATGGACAGGCTGCACAGCGACATCGAGCGGATATGCAGGCAGGGTCTGGACACACGGGCGTTGCGTTCCCAGGTCATGGCCCGGCTGGAGCAGGATGTTGCTTACGACGCCTTCTGCTTCGGCACCATCGACCCGTGGACACTGCTGCTCACCGATGACGTCTCGGACGGCATTCCGCCCGGCAGCGGGGCGCTCGCATCGCACCACGAGCACTTGGTGCCGGATGTCGACAAGTTTTCCGACCTCGCGCGCACCGGCCGTACCGTCGGAATCCTCAGTCACAGCTCAGGCGGTGACCCCGGTCTGAGTGCGCGGTTCCGCTCGGTTCTGCCGATCTTCGACGCCCGGCACGAGCTGCGTGCTGTGTTCATGGCGGACGGGGAGTGCTGGGGCGCCCTGGCGATGTTCCGACACGGCGACCGGGCGGACTTCACACCACGGGAAGCGTCCCTGGTACGCGCGCTGTCCCGGCCGGTCGCAACGGCCCTGCGCCGGGCTAGCGTCAACGGTCCGGAGCCCACATCTTCGGGGCCGACGGGACCCGGCGTCGTGGTGTCCGACGCGGAGGGCCGCACTCTGGCCGCCAACGACACGGCGCGGCGCTGGCTGGACGAGATCAGCGTCCAGGCCCTGCACGAGGTGTCGGCGGCTGCTCGAGCGGGACGGGGCGAGGAGGCGTATCTGCGGGTGCGGTCCCGCACCGGGCGATGGCTCTCGCTGTGGGGCTCGCCGCTGGACGGCGAACCGCACGCTGGTGCCCCGGCCGGTATGGTTTCGGTTTCCATCCAGCCGACCCCGACCGCCGGCATCACCGAGATACTGACCCTCGTGTACGCACTGACGGCCCGGGAGCGGGAGATCTTGCAGCAGGTGATCTCCGGCCGATCGTCGACGGGGATCGCCTCGGTACTGAGCATGTCCCCGTACACCGTGCAGGACCATCTGAAGTCGATCTTCTCCAAATTCGGTGTACGCAGCCGCGGGGAGTTGGTGGCGCGCGCCCTGGGCATTCAGACCATGCGCATCACACCCCATTGATCCTTGCCACTGGGCGCGGCTCTCGGTTCAAGATGTCCTCGCGGAAGGCGCCTTCACCGTGCGGTGCCGATCCTGGCCGACCGCGCCGTTACCGGTGTTGGGCATGCGTACCGGCCAGACGGCCTGCGGGGAGGCGAACTGACGCTCACCCAGCAGACCGTCAAACTGGCACTGCCGAAGGCACGAGCCTCCGGTCGAGCGTGGCGCTGCCCGTCTGAAATCCTCGAAGGGACGAGGTCGTCACCGGTGGCGTACGTTGAGCCAACTTGCTCAAGGCGCCTGCCGGGAACGGGTCATCGCAGGTCGCTCATGTCCAGCACGAACCGGTAGCGAGCCGCTTTGTCGACGACCTTGGGCCACACAGTACCCACCTGGCGTGCGGGAACCACCTGCACCTGGGGCCGGATGCCGTATCGCGCTGCGAACTGGAGTACCTCGTGCGTCTCGCGGACGCTGCCGACATTGGAGCCGGCCAGAGAGTTCTGGGCGCTGGTAAGTGAGAAGGCCCCGAACTCGTTCGCGATCGTCGTCTTGTCGATGCCGACGCGGCAGAGAGTGCCTCCTCGCTTGAGGAGACTGAGATAGGGATCCAGGGGGACGGTGGCTGGAATGGTGTCCAGGATGAAATCGAAATGGCGCGTGTACTTCGCCATCTGGTCCGGGTCGGAATTCACCACGACGTCGGCGGCACCGAACCGGCGGATGTCACTCTTCTTCTCGGCCGACGTGGTAAACCCGGTGACCTCGGCTCCGAGAGCGTGGGCCAGCTGAATGGCCAGGTGCCCGAGTCCACCCACCCCGAGAATCCCGACCCGGGAGCCGCGCGCGATGTCCCAGTTGCGGAGCGCAGACCAGACCGTGACACCGGCGCACATGATGGGGCCCGCGTGTTTGAGGTCGATCTCCTTCGGGATCGGGTAGACATAGTTCTCGCGTACGACGATTCCGGTGGAGTATCCGCCCTTGGGATATCCACCAGGATAGTCCGCTGCGTCTGCATAGGACGGTATCGGATTACCGTAGGTGAAGAGTGCGCTGTTGATGCAGTACTGCTCCCTGCCGGCCCTGCACTCCTCGCAGGTGCGGCACGAGTCGACGTACGTTCCCACGCCGACCCGGTCGCCGACCTTGAAGCGGCTCACCTCGGCCCCCACCGCTGTGACCACCCCGGCCATCTCGTGCCCGGTGACCAGCGGGTAGTGCTGAGGTCCCCAGTCGCCGTGAGCCGTGTGTATGTCCGAATGGCACACGCCGGAGAAGTCGATGCGCACCTGTACGTCGTCGGCACGTACCGGCCTGCGCTGGAATCGGTGAGGACGAAAGCTGCCCGATGTGTCGAAGTTGGCCATTCCGACGACACTCATCGGCCCGAGAGAACCCGACGGTGTGGCGGCATCTGCCCGCGAAGGAGTGGCGGTCAGTAGTCCTCCCGCCACCGCTGTTGCGGCGGTTCCGTAAATAAAATCGCGACGGCCGACACCTGAGAAACTCTGCGCCTTGGAAACTGACACGAAGTCCACCTTGTTCGTTCGACTGTTTCGCTTAAGAGCCTATCTGCGGAACGGCGCCATAAAGAGACTCAAGGTGACACTGGCAGGACCACCTTGAACATGGTCTGTATCACCAGATCTCGCCTACGGCGACCTCGTCGTTGGCGTCGAGATGCCGGCCATCATCGAAGGCGCACAGCAGGGAATTGTGGCGGAACAGCCTTGGTGAAGAGGGCGGCGACTGCACGCGGCGTTGTCCACTGCGGTAGTGGCTGTCGAACGGGCGCCCGCCCATGAGGCGCTCAACCTCGCCGGCCGGGGAAAGGTGCCATGGGCCGGCCCGGCCGCGGTGGCAAGGTGTCCGCCCCATGCCGGAGACGGATGCGAGGCCCTGGTTTCCTAGGCGTCTCGTTCGGGCGTTCCGGTTGGTTGGGGGGCTGTCCAGCTGGTGAGCAGTCGCAGAGCCTGGGCGGTCGGGGAGCCGGGTTCGACGTTGTAGACGCACAGGGTCTGGTCTGTGTCGCCGGGCACTTGGAAGGACTCGTAGGAGAAGTGCAGGTCGCCGACGAGGGGGTGGTGGTAGTGCTTGGCGCCGTGGGTCCGGCGCAGTACCTGGTGGTCGTTCCACCAGGTGGTGAACTCCGGTGTCTTGACGGTGAGTTCGCCGATGAGGTCGGCGAGCTGGCGGTCATGGGGGTTACGGCCGGCTTCCAGGCGGAGGATGGCGACGGTCTCGGCGGCGATCTGGGCCCAGTTGCCGACGCGTTCGCGCGCGACGGGGTCCAGAAGGTAGTAGCGGGCCAGGTTGCGGCGGGGGGCCGGTAGGGCGTCGAAGTCGGTGAGGACCTCGCGGGCGAGGCGATTGGAGGCCAGGACATCGGTGCGCCGGCCGAGGATGAACGCGGGCACGTGGTCGAGGGTCTGCAGCATCAGGTGCAGTCCGGGGCGCACGCGCTGGGGGCTGGTGGGAGCGCGGCGGGCTGGTGTGGGCCGTGCCAGGAGGTCGGTGAGGTGCTCGCGCTCGGAGGGATCCAGCCGCAGGGTGCGGGCGAGGGCTTCGACGACCTCGGGGGAGGGGTTGAGGGCCCGACCCTGTTCCAGGCGGGTGTAGTACTCGGTACTGACGCCGGCCAGTCGGGCGACCTCGTCGCGGCGCAGGCCCGGTACACGGCGAGCCCGGCCGTCGTCGGGCAGCCCGGCCTGGTCGGGGGTGACCCGGGCGCGGCGGGTGCGCAGGAAATCGGCGAGTTCGGTCCTACGGTCGTCCATGTCCCCAGTGTGGCGGGCGGGGGGAGACCATGGCCGGGGCTGGGTGGTACCGCCAGTACCTTCCTTGGGGGTACCTGCCTGGTCAGGGCCTTTTCCAGCGTCCTGCGGGGCGTCTGCGGGTGGTGTTGTGGTGGAGGGGCCGATGGCGAACAGACCCTCGGCTCTTCGATCCTCATCTCGTTGAAAGGTGTGTCTCATGACCACGCAGACCTCCCGCCCCCTGTCCGGCCGTGTCGCGGTCGTCACCGGCGCTTCCAGCGGTATCGGCGCAGCGTCGGCCGAGCACCTGGCCGCGCTCGGCGCCCGCGTCGTCGTCCTGGCCCGGCGCGCGGACCGGCTGGAGCAGCTGGTGGCCCGGATCAATGAGAACGGCGGCCAGGCCGGCGCCCTGCCCCTGGACGTGACCGACCAGGCGGCGGTCCAGGCGGCGGCTGACCGTGTCGCGGCCGAGTTCGGCGGCGCCGACCTGCTGTTCAACAACGCGGGCATCATGCTGCCCGCGCCGATCGAGGAACGCGCCGGCGAGCAGTGGCAGCACCAGATCGACCTCAACATCACCGGCCTGATGAATGCCATCGGCGCTTTCACCCCTCAGCTGGTGAAGGCCGCTGAGCAGCACGGTGTCGCGGACCTGATCAACACCTCGTCGATCGCGGCGCAGAACATCTACCCGAACTTCGCCGTCTACTCCGCGACGAAGGCGTACGTCACCCACCTCTCCCGGCACCTGCGGGTCGAACTGGGCCCGAAGAATGTGCGTGTCTCGGCGATTGAGCCCGGCATCGTCGGCACCGAGCTGCAGAGCCACGTCACCGACGACGGTGCTCTGGCCTGGCTGGCGGGCGCGAAGGAGACCATCGAGTGGCTCACCCCCGAGGACGTCGCGCAGACCGTCGGCTTCGTGGCGTCCCTGCCCGCACGCGTCAACCTGCAGCAGGTGACCGTCATGCCGACCGCCCAGGCCAGCTGACCGCCCGGGGCGCGCCCTGCAGGCTCTCGCGAGAGCCTGCAGGGCGCGCCGGCCCGACCAGCCCCCGTCCCCGTCGGCCTTGGGCCAGGTGCCGGGAGTACGGGGGTCGGCGGCTGTCAAGAAGGGCCGTCGCGAAGCATCGCGAGGATCACGTCGGCCAGGCGCCGGGCCCGGCAGGGGAGGGTCGGGATGTGGTGCTCACCCTCCCTGATCTTCTCGTCGCAGCAGATGCCGGAGCCGGTGTCGGACGCCTCCGCGACTGCCGACGGCTGGAGCTGACCCGCACACCTGGGATTCCCTTTGCGTCGTTGCACACGAGGCAGAAGGGGCTAGGTGGTTGTGTCCGTACTACTTTGGGTCCGGTTCGCCGGGCGTCTGCCGTCATCCTGAAAGCCACCACGACGCCGGTGTCGCGTTGTGCCGAGCAGCTGCCGCCCACGCCGCATGAAGTGAGCCCGCCGTAGGCGGAGGTGAAAGGAGCTTTCCGATGCACATTGCTGTCACCGGTGCTGCGGGCAAGCTCGGGCGGGCCGTGGTCGAGGACCTTCGAAGGGCCGGTCACGTCGTTTTCGCCCTCGACCGGATCCGGTTCCCGGACACCGCGGCCGAGAGCACCGTCATCGACATGACCGACTACGGACAGGTCGTGGAAGCGTTCACCGGAGTGGACGCCCGCCCGCGCGGCATCGACGCCGTTGTCCATCTCGCGGCGATCCCCGGCCCGGGCCTTGCCGCGAACGCTGCGCTGTTCACCAACAACATCACCTCCACGTACAACGTGTTCTCCGCGGCCCGGCTCGCAGGCATCACCACCATCGTGTGGGCGTCGAGCGAAACAGTGCTCGGCATCCCTTTCGAGACTGCGCCCCCCTACCTTCCCGTCGACGAGGAGTACGCGGCTCGGCCGGAGTCCTCCTACTCCCTCGGCAAGGCGCTGGAGGAGACGATGGCCGAGCATTTCGCGCGGTGGACGCCCGACCTCTCCATCATCGGTCTGCGGTTTTCCAACGTGATGGACGACTCCGACTACCCGGGTTTCGAGACCTGGCAGGACGACCCTGACACGAGGTCATGGAACCTGTGGGGCTACATCGACGCCCGTGACGGCGCGCGCGCCGTCAGGCTCGCGGTCGAGTCGGACCGCAAAGGCGCCGACACCTTCATCATCGCCGCCGCCGACACCGTGATGCGACGGCCCACCTCCGAGCTGATCACCGGCCGCCTGGCGTCGGTGGAACGCCGGTCCGGTCTCGAGGGACGCGCGTCGCTGCTCAGCACGGGCAAAGCACGGCGAGTGCTGGGCTATGTTCCCCAGGTCAGCTGGCTCGACCGTATCTGATCCCCGACGGTGGGCCCGGCCCCTGAAAACGGGCGCAGCAGCGCGACCGCTGCAGACTGTGTCCAAAGCTCTGACGGTGAGCAGCAGCGTGCGGATCAGCTGGCCCGCACCGCCGGCCGGCGGTGTCTCACGGCCACTCGAACACTTCGGACCGGATACGGCCGGACTCCACGCCGACATCCTTGAGCTGTTCCCGCCATCCCGTGACGAACCGGCGGCGACCGCAGATGAAGAACGTCGCGCTGTCCAGGAGGGGGCGCGGGATGTCATCGGCGCGCATGCGCCCACCGCGCCCGCTCAGGACCGGGTGGTAGAAGCGCGGGCCCAACGTGGAACTCAGCCGTCGGGAGAACGCGAGGTCACGCTCGGAGCGCGCCAGGTGGTACAGGTGCAAGCGCCCGTTGGACGTGAGGTGATCCACGAACGGCGTCACCCCGATGCCGCCTGCGATGTAGACGCGGATCGTGGCATCGTCGTCGAGGAACGAGCCGTAGGGGCCGTCGACCCAGCAGCATTGCGCAGAGACCGCGAACGCCCGGGTGAAGGGGCCGACGGGTTCCACGGCGAGGAGGATCCGCCCGTGTTCGTCGCGGCCGATCGGTGAGAACGGATGAGCGCGCCCCAACCGTGTGCTCCGCACGTACACGAACTGCCCGGGAGCGGGCTGGAGGCGTGGCGGGACGGACACCTCGACGATGCGGACGTCGCCGTCGTGGCCGATGGTCGACGCGTGTCCTGAGGCCGGCCGCAACCGGTGGATGAGCTGCAGCCCCATAGCCGCGGCGAGGGAAGCGGCCAGGACCCACCAGTAGGCGTTGACGAACACGGAGTCCGAGATCAGGGTCCGCACCCCCCACGAGTGGGCGAACACCAGGACGGCGAGTGGGTAGGTGAGCAGATGCATCGCCCGCCAGGACCGGTACCGGATGAGGCGTTTTGCGATGGTGCTGGAGATCCAGACCACTGCGAAGAGCGCGGCGGCGAGCTTGCCGAACGTGACGAACGTGTTGTGCGGGTAGCGGAAGTCGAGCTGCCACAGCCATGCCAGGGGGCGGTTCTGGGTGCCCGCCATGAGCAGGGGATGCAACAGGACGAGAAGGACCCCGGCCGTGCCCAGTGCGGCGTGGACGCGGACAGCGGTGGCCCGGTCCATCCGCAGCACCTGTGAGACCCGCCGCACGCCGAGGATGACCTGCCACCACAGGGTCATTAGCGCCAGTGAGCCGACGACGAGCCCTGCTTGCCGGGCCGTTCCTCGCTGCGCGTCGAGATCTGCCAACGGGGTGAGAAACGGCAGGAAGGAGGCGATGAGGAGCGTGAACAGCGCGCCGCGGCCGGTCATCGCGTCGACCAGCTGCTCTCGGCGGTCGGGGCGTGCGGCGCGGAGGGTGCTCGCGGTCATGACATTCCTGGGATCGAAAGGGCGGGAGGGCCGCGGCCCGAAGGCCCTGGTCATCGCAGAGGGGACGGGTCGGCGGCGATGTCGACGACGATCTTGATGTAAGCGCTGCCGTCCCCCACCGCGGTGTAGGCCGCGGGCAGGTCGTCGAGTGTGAATCTCCGCTCGTCAACGACCGGCCTGAGCCGTCCGGAGTCGACGAGCTCGGCCGTGCGTCGCAGGAAAGCGCCGTGCGCGGCACGACGTCGCCCGGATGTCAGCGGAAGCAGCACGTACACCGGGTGCAGGGTGAGGAACCGGAGTGACGCCTCCTGTAGGCACGGCCGGCCGAAGGCCGCGCAGCTGGCGACGTCACCGTGCTGCCTGGCGAGGAGGAAGGACTGCTCCAGTGCGGGACCGCCCACCGTGTCGAACACGGCATCGAAGCCTCCTTCGCTCGCGTCGCGGAGCCGGGTCATCACGTCCGTCCGGGTGTAGTCCACGGCTGTGGCCCCCCACGCTTCCACGAGCGCGGCTTTGCCGGGGGAGACGGTGGCGGTGACGTCGGCTCCCGACGCGACGGCGATCTGAGTGGCGACGTGTCCCACGCCCCCGGCGCCGGCCTGGATGAGTAGTCTGCTGCCGGCGCCGACCTGGATTGCCTGCAATGCCTCCCACGCCGTGAGGGTCACCAGAGGCAGTGCCGCCGCCTGGCGCAGCGGCAGAGTGTCGGGTGCGTGCGCGAGCAGCGCGGGGTCGGCGCTCTGGAACTGGGCGAGCGAACCCTGCTCACCCCGCACACCGCCAGTGAGGCCGAAGACGCGGTCTCCGGGCGAGAAGCTGTCCACACCGTCGCCGACTGCCTCCACGATCCCGGCGACATCGGTTCCGACGATCGCGGGAAGCGCCGGCTGCGCGTACGGCGACCGGCCCAGTCGGATGCCGTTGTCGATCGGGTTCAGGCCGGCAGCCAGAACACGGATCAGCACGCGACCCGGCTCCGGCTCAGGCCGCAGGACGTCGCGGACCGCCGGTGCATGCGCGCCGAACACGTCCAGCACCGCTGCGCGCATGCCCGTCATGAGGCGGCATCCACGTTCATGCCCGCCTCATTGAGGATGATCCGGTAGGCGGCAAGACGGCGTGCAGCCGTCAGCGGCGTCGAGTCAGCGTTGCTCGGGTCGGTGCCGGCGAAACGTTCGAGCAGGTCGGGGACATCGTCTCCGTCACGGTCCGCGGTAGCCCTGACCGCTTCAGGCATCGCCTCGTACTGCGAGATGTTCCTGCGGTCGATGACTCTTTGCACGGTGACGAACCAGGAGCTGAGCAGTTCCTGGGACTGTGTGGAGAACGACTCGGGGTCGCCCGGATCGCTGCCGAACATCAGCTCGACTCCGTTCGGGTACCCGTCGCCGTCGCTGTCCTTCTCGAGCAGGGGCTCGTAGGTGCTGGCTGCCTCGCGCTGCTCCTGAGACGGATCGAAGATGTCGTCGGATCCCGGCGCGATCGTCTCGAACAGGTCCTCGCGCCAGTCCTCACCGAAGCCATTGAACTCGAACGCGTTCTCGTCCGGGTCGACCGAGTGGCACATCATGCAGTTCCCCCGGAAGGCGGACAGCCCCCATGGGTCATTCAGGGCCTGCTGAGGAAAGGTCGATCCACCGCCTCCCTCCTCGGTCTCTCCGCTCGGCGGGCGACCGCCGCCCTGAGTGCCCCCGGCAGCGGAACCGGCGACGGCCTCCGCACTCCCACGAGAAGGAGCCAAGATCGTTTTCGCCACGGTGAAGACCGACCCGGCCATCAAGAGTCCGGCGCAGATCACCGCCCACATCCCGATCACTCGGCGTCGACGCCGGCGCTCCTTAACACTCACGCCCCAGCCCCCGCTGCGAAGCGCGCGTGATGGTCAGCTTGGACGCCCGCCCCCCGCGCGACCTCACGCCGGCAGACCCCGGTGATCTGGGTTGGGCGGGCCGGGGTGCTCCTGCCGTCGGCGGGTGCAGCACCACGGGTGTGTGCCAGTACGGCGCGAGGAGGAGTGAGGACCTCGCAGTCGTGGATCAGCATGCGTCCATGCTGGGCGATGCCGGCGCGTCCTGGAGCAGTGAAGGTGGTACCGCCGCACACAGGTAGCCGTTCGGTTCCTGCCCTGCGGCCGGCTGCCTGAGCCGGTGTGAGGGGCCAGGTATGGCGTGCTTCAGAAGCCCTGGGGGAGTCGCGGGGTGTAGGCAGCCTCGAGCCGGTCGACCTCGTCCGGTCGCAGCTCAAGGCCGGCTGCGGCGATCGCATCGTCGATGTGGCCTTGCCGGGTCGCTCCCACGATCGGTGCGGATACGGCGGGCTTGGCCAGCACCCACGCCAACGCCACCTGAGCCATCGACACGCCCCGCTCCTCGGCGAGTGCCTGAACTGCTGAGACGATCCGCTCGTCCGCATCCTCCTGACCCTGGTAGAGCCCCTTGCCGAACTCATCGGTCGACTGCCGTGTGCCGGACCCGGGCGCACCCCACGGGCGAGCGAGTCGGCCCCGGGCGAGCGGACTCCATGGAAGGACACCGACACCGGTCGCGGCCGCGAACGGGTGCATCTCGCGCTCCTCCTCCCGCTGCAGCAGGTTGTACTGGTCCTGCATGGACACGAACTTCGTCTGGTGCTGCCGCTCCGCAGCGTGCTGCATCAACGCGAACTGCCACGTCCACATGCTCGACGCGCCGATGTACCGGGCCTTCCCGGCCTTCACGACGTCGTGAAGCGCTTCCATCGTCTCCTCGACCGGGGTGAGCGGATCGAAGCGGTGAATCTGGTACAGATCCACGTAGTCGACTCCCAGCCGCGTCAGAGAGGCGTCGATCTCCGTCATGATGGCGGCGCGGGACAGCCCGGCGCCGTTGCGCCCCGGACGCATGCGGCCATGAACCTTGGTGAAGATCTGCACCTCTTCGCGCGCTCCCAGCTCCTTCAGGAGAATGCCGGTGATCTCTTCGCTGGTGCCGTCGGAGTAGACGTTGGCGGTGTCGAAGGCCGTGATCCCCGCCTCGAAGGCCCTACGCACGAGCGGGCGGGCTTCGTCGATGTCCACGGTCCACTCGTGCAACCCGCTGGCCGGCCTGCCGTAGCTCATCATCCCGAGCACGATCCGGCTGATCTCCAGGCCAGTGGCTCCCAGCCGTACTGTCTGCATCAAAAGCTCCTCACATGTGTCCGCCACGACGGCGAAACCGCAGACCACCGTACGGCCACATCCAGGGCCGCCCTGCGGGCCAGGTGTGGTGCATACCAACAGCCTCGGACGCTCTTGCCCTCGAGAGCCTGAGCATGGGACCTCGCACAGCAGGCGGTGCAGCTTCATCAACATCCCGTTGGTGCCGCATCACCATCACAGGACGCCGACCGGACGCCCCCGCACAGCGGCTGTCCGAGGTGTGGAACAGCCGTTGCTCCCCGCCGCGAGCGAGCGGGCCGATGAACTGCCCTTACGATCGGTGCTGTGCCCGACCCATCCAGTTCAGCGCAGGAACTGGCGGCGTTCCTGCGCTCGCGCCGTGCGCAGGTCTCCCCTGAGCAGGTCGGTCTGCCGCGAGGCGAGGGCCGCCGTACCAAGGGGCTGCGACGCTCGGAGGTAGCGGCCCTGGCCGGCGTGAGCGTCGGCTGGTACACGTGGCTGGAGCAGGCACGGGCACGCCCGACCACGGCCGTACTGTCCGCCCTGGCGGGAGCGCTTCAGCTCGCCGACAACGAGCGGCGCTACCTGCTGTCCTTTGCCGATGCGTCAACGCCTCCCGAGCGCCGCCCGCTACAGCGTCCCGTGGCGTCCGTCGAGCTCTTGGCGCTGGTGCACACGATGATGCCGAACCCCGCATTCATCCTCGACGAGAACTGGGACTTCCTCGCCTGGAACGACGCCTACACGGCTTTGACGATGAACCTCGCGGACCTGCCCGCGCAGCACCGGAATTTTCTCTGGCTGTTGCTGCGGTGGCCGGAGTACCGGCGACGCAATGTCGAATGGGAACGGGAGGCGCGGAGCGTCGTCGGCCAGTTCCGCACCTCGTACCACCACAACCGCAGGTACGACCCCCGAGCCGATGAGGTCGCGTCGATGATCCTTGAGGACGAGAACGCGGCGCACCTGTGGCAGAAGTTCCACGTGCAGGAGTACGCGCCCGGCGTCATCACCTTCCTCCAGCCGGACGGAAGCGCTCAGCGCTACCGCCACGTCAAGATGCAGACCCTGGACGTCCAGCGGCTACGCGTCGTGGTCTATCTCGCGCTCTGAGCTCGCGCGAAGGAGCCGGGCGGTCTTCAACCGAAACCGACCGCGCCACGCGCAGACGGCAGCGTCGTCCCCGGGCAGAACCCCGCCTTGAGCGAGGCGCTCGCTGAGAAGGTCGCCGATCTGCTGAACGCATGACCCTCCGGCACCCCCTCCGTCCGACGCCGAGCGCGGCCCGGTAGCGGGAGGCGCCCAGTCGTGTCGAGGTCGCGGCTCAGCTCGTGGCGCGGCGCGCTCGTCGCTCCCGTGTTCCGTTGGCCCGACCGAGTTGTTTCGCGAGCTCGGCCGAGGTGGACGCGTCGGGTGTGGTCGCGGCGGCGGCCCGCCACAGCAGATCTCGCAGGGTCTCCTGCTCCGCTGCGCTCAACCCGCGCAACGTGTGCTGCTCGCTCTGCGCCAGCCGATCGTTGATCTTGTCGAGCATGCGCGCCCCCTTGGCCGTGATGGCGATCCGTCGAGCGCGCCGATCGTTCGGGTCGGGGGTGCGCTCGACCAACTTCTCACGTTCGAGGTCGTCGACGAGGTACGTGAACACGGTGCGGTCGATGCCCAGTTGATAGGCGCACGCCGCCTGGGTGGGTGGCGCCTGGTGCGAGCAGACCCCGAGCACCAGATAACCGCGCGACCCGCCCGGCAGGTCGGTGAAGGCGGCTTCGGACGCGTGCAGGAACGCGTGCTGGACCACGGCCAGTGAGATCCCGAACGGAGCCCGTTCCGTCTGTGTGGCCTGGGGTGCGTCCATGGCCGCGAGCGTACCAGATCCTGGTCAAGAATGCGTCTCTGCAGATGGTCGCCTTGACAACTGATCTGAAAAACAACGTATTGTTGTTGCGTACCGCTGGAACGAAGAAGGGCAACACCATGAATCTGTTGCGGGTCGACGCGAGCATCCGGTCGGAAGGATCGGTAAGCCGCCAGCTCGGCGATGCCGTCGAACAGCAGTGGCGTCAGCAGCATCCGGACGGCACGGTCACGCGCCGCGACGTCGGCAGTGCTCCGCTGCCGCCGCTGTGGCACGCCGGCGTCCCCGGCTCGCATCTCCCGCCCGAGCAGCGCACTCCTGAGCAGGCGCGGGCGGCCGCACTCGTGGACGAGCTGGTGGGAGAGCTGCTCGCCGCGGACGCGATCGTGATCGGAGCTCCGATCTACAACTGGGGCGTGCCGCAGGGTCTGAAGCAGTGGATCGACCTGATCTGCCTCGACGCACGTCCCGCCGCATCCGACGGCACGTTCCTGGCCGGTCGGCAGGCGATCGTCGTCGAGTCCAGAGGCGGTGGATACGACCCCGGTACGCCGCGCGAGGGATGGGATTTCGTCACGCCGTACCTCACCCGTCTGCTGGGCGACGCGTGGGGGCTCGAGCTGTCCTTCGCCCGGGCCGAGCTCACATCGGCCGACCAGAACCCGGCGATGGCGTTCCTGCGCGAGCAGGCGAAGGAGCAGCTCGCCGAGGCCGAGACGTCGGCCGCGTCCCACGTCACCGCAGTCCTGGACCGCCTGCGGTCCGGCGCGCGGACGAATCCATCCCGCTGACCGGAAGAAGGCAACCATCATGAGCGACGTCGTGAAGATCGACGTGTGGTCCGACATCGCCTGCCCCTGGTGCTACATCGGCAAGCGCCGGCTCGAACAGGCCATCGCCCGTTTCGACGGCCGGGTCGAGATCGAGTACCACTCCTTCGAACTCGCACCGGACACCCCGGCCGACTACCCCGGGACCCAGGCCGATTTCCTCGCCGAGTACAAGCACATCCCCGTCGAACAGGCGCAGCAGATGCTGAACCAGGTCACCGACGTCGCCGCCGGCGAGGGACTGGCGTTCGACTACGACGCGCTGCGCCCCGCCAACACCGTGCTCGCCCACCAGGCCCTGCGCCTGGCCAAGGCGCACGACCTGCAGGGCGAGCTCAAGGAGCGACTGCTCAGCGCCTACTTCGAGCAGGGACGCAACCTCAACGGCCCCGAGGTGATCGCCGGGCTCGCCGCCGAGGTCGGACTCGATCGCGACGAGGTGCTGGCGGCGCTGCGCGAGGAGACCTACCTGCCCGAGGTCCACGCCGATCAGGCCCAAGCCGCCGCCTACGGGATCACCGGCGTCCCGTTCTACGTCCTGGACGGTCGGCTGGCGGTGTCGGGGGCACAGTCGCCCGAACTGTTCCTCTCGGCGCTGGAGCGGGCCACTTCCATGAGCGGGAGGCCGGCATGAGCGCGCCTTTCGAATCCATGGGCGAGGCGACCGGCGCCGTGTGCGTCGACGGTGTGTGCGCTGTACCGCGACCCGACGCGACCCCGGCCGGGCCGGAGATTGTCCCCTTCCGTGTCGAGATCACCGACGACCAGGTGGCCGACCTGCGTGACCGCCTGGCCCGCACCCGGTGGCCGGACGCCGAGACCGTCGACGACTGGTCCCAAGGCGTGCCGCTCTCCTACCTGCGGGAGGTGTGTGGGTACTGGCAGCACGACTACGACATGCAACGCGTCGCCCGGCGCCTGAACGCCGTGACGCAGTTCGTGACGACGATCGACGGACTCGACATCCACTTCATCCACGTCCGCTCGCCGCACGCGAACGCCGTACCGCTCGTGCTCACTCACGGGTGGCCGACCTCGGTTCTCGACTTCGTCGACCTCGTCGGACCGCTCACAGATCCAGTCGCCCACGGCGCCGACGCCGCCGACGCCTTCCACGTCGTCATTCCCTCGCTTCCCGGCTACGGCTTCGGCTCGAAGCCCACCGGCACGGGCTGGGGGGTCGAGCGCATCGCCGATGCCTGGGCCGAGCTGATGACCAGGCTCGGCTACGACCGGTTCGTCGCGCTCGGCGGCGACTGGGGCGCGGCGGTCTCCACCCAACTGGCCGTCCGCCACGGTGACCGCATCGCCGGGGTGACCTTGAACTTCGCGCTGCCGCCTCGCGGCGACACCGGGCAACCCACAGCCGATGAACTCGCCGAACTCGAAAGGTTCGGGCGACTGGGCGCACAGGGCACCGGCTACGCCGTACAGCAATCGACCCGCCCACAGACCGTCGGATACGGACTGGCCGACTCGCCTGCTGCCCAGTGCGCCTGGATCATCGAGAAGTTCTCCGCCTGGTCCGACGCCGACGGCGGCAACCCGGAAGCCGCGTTCTCCCGCGACGTCCTGCTCGACAACGTGATGGTCTACTGGCTCAACGCCACAGCTGTCTCCTCGGCGCGTCTGTACTGGGAGAGCTTCGGCACCACCTTCGGTGCCGCGGCCCAGGACGTCGCTATTACCGCACCGACGGCCTACACCGCCTACCCGAGCGACGTCTACGCCCCCTCGGAGCGGCTCGCGCGGATCCGCTTCGCCAACCTGCGCCACTACGCCCGCGCCCCCCGCGGCGGCCACATGCCTTCCCTCGAAGTGCCCGACCTCTTCCTCGCCGACGTCCGCGCGGGCGTCCGCGCGTTCGAACTCCGCTAGCAGCACCTCCACTCCGGCAGATCCCGTTGTTCGGGAACCACAGAAAGGACGTCAACGATGGCGCTCACCGTCGAGGACCGGCTCAACATCGACCAGCTCTACAGCACCTACGTCCGCCGCATCGACTACCACGACCCCTCGGGCTGGGCCCAGCTCTTCACCCCCGACGGCCGCTGGCAAATGTTCATGGGCGACGAGACCGAGCCCACGCTCGAAGTGCACGGACGCGACGCGATCGCCGAATTCGCCAGGAAGGACAACGAGCTGCGCAAAGGGTCGACTCGGCACTGGACGGTGAACCTCCTGGTCGACGGCGACGGGACAACCGCCACCGGTTACTGCTACGGCTACAGACTCGACGTCTCCGGCGGCCAGACCCGCATCGAGGTCTACGGCGACTACGAAGACGAACTGGTGCAGATCGACGGTGAGTGGCTGTTCGCACGCCGCATGCTGCGCGTACCTGTCGCATAGGTCGAAGCCTTCCGCCACGCTGAGGTCCACTCCCTCAAAGGCGAGTCCTATCGAATGAAGGGCCGCGAACTCGGCCGCCTCCCGACCGCCACCAGCAGCGGCTGACGAACAACAGAGGCTCAGCGATCTGCGCACCGCACGCGGTCCCCTCGCGCGTTTCCGGCGGGGGAGCCTCTGCGGATGAATTCAGGGACCAAGCCACCTGGCATGGGTCAGGACGCTGACTCAAGGTTGAAGCGACGTACTGTCGCTGGCTCGAGGCGGATGTGGCCTGGGCCGCCTAGAATTTGGTAATCGTGGGTCTTCTAGCGTCTTGTCTCGGTGCCCGTGCTGGACAGGTGCTGGATACGCGTGCATTTTCGCAGGTCAGAGCCTTATGGTGGAGTTCCGCTTCAACGTCTGACACGCCCCGGCGAAAGGCCGTCTGACCTGCGGTGGAGCGGGTCGGGCGGCCTTTGGGCTGGAGAGCGACGCAATCGCGTATGCCGAGGCAAAGGACGTGCCCTTCCGCTACACGCCCGAGGGCTACGCAGGACCGGATGATTCCGGGGTCGTCATGCGTGGGCAGCTGGTCGGGTCGGTCCTTCGATCGCGCCCGTTGTTCTTGGTGACGCGCGACGGCGCGAATACCGAATGGGACTCGATGCCCTCCGAGGAGTACCGCCTCAACGGGTCGACGGCCTGACGTGGCATGACTCATGGAGAGGGGGGAGGCCCGAATACGCCAGCCCAGCAGTCGAGGTAGCGTTCGGGCCGCCCGTTACGCACCCTGATGCCCTCGTCGTCCGTGACAGCGAGGGCATCAGTCGTCAGGCGGCTCGGACTACGGGTAACTGCGCGACCCACCTCGTCACCTCAGGCAGGTGCTTGGGCTGCAGCCCGAGGTGTGGGTCGGGCTGAACGAGGAGAGTCATCGTTCCGCGGGCGGTGCGCTCCGCCGCCCAGGCGTGGTCGAGGCTGGTGAAGTCGTCGTCGATCCAGACGGCGGGAGCCGTTGGGGTGGCTGGTGGTGATTTGGGGACGTGGCAGGTCGACGTGCGGCAGGGCCGGGAGGTCGAGAAGGGGCCCGATGAGGGTGGTGGCGTCCTGGCGCCAGCTGGTGCACCAGACGGGAGTGACCAGGCCGGTGCGGATCACGTCCATGAGAAGACCGGGTTGTCGGCGCTGCGGCCGGTGGGGACGACGTCGTGGCGGGCGTGGGTGGCCGGGGCCGAGCCCGCTGCGTCGGGGAAGGGAATGAGGACGCCGTCGATGTCGAGGAGCAGGTAGGGCGGCGCATCGGTTCCTCCGGGGGAAGCCGGGGCGAATGGCTGGTCAGAGCTTGCGGGCGCGGATCAGCAGGGTGGTAGGCCAGTGGCCCATGCGGGGGTCGTGGAACTCGTGGGCCGGGGTTGAGCCAGAAGCCCGCCTAGCTGAGGTGCCTCTCCCAGCGGTCGGTGGCGAAATCCCAGCGGCCGATGGGCAGGCGGGTTCGATCGGGAAGAGTGACGTGGTCGCGGCGGGGCCGGTCATCGCCCGAGGAGCTTCGGCCACCACGCTGCGGGTGGGGGACGGAGAAGACGAGCACGCGTCCGGGCGTGAGGCGCTGCGCGATGGCTGGCAGCAGAAGCTCAGGGGCCACGAGGCCGATGGCCCCGAAGACGGAGTAGATCGCGTCGAACTGCTCGCCGGAGGCGTGCAGGTAGTGCAGGGCGTGACCGGCGACGAAGGCGAGGTTGTTCAGCCGTCCGTAATGGGAGCGGGTGCGGCGGACCTGGAGGCCGACCAGGTCGACGCCGGTGACGTGGGCGCCGTGTCGGGTGGCGAGGTGGGCGGCGTTGTGGCCGGGGCCGCAGCCGAGTTCCAGCAGTCGCTTGCCGCGCAGGTCGGCGCCGAGGGCGTCGGCTCCGGGTCCTTGGCCGGGTCTCGTGGTCCATTCCATCCGGGCGGGTACGGAGAGGGGTTCGGCGAGTCCGGCGGCGGTGCGCTGGGCGGCGTGGGCATGCCACGGGGATGCCTGGGCGAGCACGTCAGATCTCCAGGAGGTGGAGGACGTCGGTGAGGTGGCGGCGGACGGCCTTGATGTAGGCGGGGTCGGTAGCCGGGTCGTTGATCCAGCGGACGGACTGCTCCATGAACCACTCGACGGCCCACATGCGGTGCCAGCCCAGGGCCCAGTGTTCGGCGGTGAGCCCGCCGCGCGGGGCGAGGGCGTCAGGGGTACCGCCGGCGGTGACGTACTGCTCCAGGAAGACGCGCAGGCGTACGGGGTGCGGGGGCTCGATGGTGCCGTGCCAGCTGGCGAGGTCGAGCAGGCCGGGGCCGGTAAAGGCGCGGGCGAAGTCGAGCAGTCGCCACCCGCGATCACCGATGTGGAGGCTGGTGGGGTGGAACTCGGAGTGCACCCAGCCGAACGGTTCCAGCGTCGCTCCGGCCGAGCGGGCCTCGGCGGCCTGGGCGATACGGTCGAGCGCGTCCTCGACGTCGTCGGCGTCCTGCCACCGATCGGCCTTGCGGAGCCGTTCGAGATGCTCAAGCGCCCTGGCTGGCAGCGTCCGCAGCCGGTTCTGGTCGAGGACGGGCAAGGGCGGAGCCGTACGGGTGCCGTGCAGGATCACGGCCGCGGCGACGCCGTCGAGGTCGTCGGCCTCGCGGACGGACGGTCCGAGGTCCTCCATGAGCATGCCGAGCCAGCCGTCCAGGACGGCGGAGGCGTGGACCTGGGGGACGGGTACGCCGAGGGTGTGGGCCAGGCGGAGGGTCTGGTCCTCGCTGTCGAAGGGCTTCTTGGCGTACTTGAAGATGGCCGTGGAGCCGTCGGGGAAGGCCACGCGCTCGACGCCGGACATGGACCACACGCGCACCTCCTCCCGTACGGCGGTGGTCTGGCCGGTCGCGGTGAGCAGGTTGTCGAGGAGTTCGGCGCTGGGGTTCGTGGTCACAGGAGGGCTCCGGGGAGATGGTGGCGTCCGGGCGGGCGAGAGATACCGGCCCGTCCCGGAGCCTGATCGGGTGGGTTACGCGGCGGGGTTCACTCGGTGGGCGTAGACCTGCTCGATCCAGCCCGCCTTGAAGGCCGCGAGATCGTCACGGAAGTTCGCCATCGAGGCACCGTAGGGCGCGACCACGCCGCCGGACTGGTCCGGCACGGACTGGCACCCATGCACGAGCCGGCCGCCGAGCGCCGCGTGGGCCTTGATGGACTCGATCCGGCGGTGCTCGTTGAACCAGCCGCCGTGGTAGACCTCGTCGAGCATCCCGCCCATCTCGTCGTCCAGGTCGAAGACGACGGAGGTGGCGGCGGGGAAGAACCAGCACGGGCCGACGTTGGAGATGTGCCCGTCCAGCTCGACCTTGTTGAGCGCCATGAGCGTGGCCGCCTCGCGGAGCATCCGCAGGTGGTCGGCGGTGATCTGCGGCAGGCCGAGGCCGGCCAGGTGCTCCTCAGTGCTATCTGGGTGCTCTGGACAAGGACAGTCAGCCCACGGGCTACCTCTTCATGTGCCGCACGTGCGGCCGATACATGGCGTACGCGGACTTCACGTAGCCGCAGTCAGACGGCTGCTACGGCCGGGTCCAGCCGTTGGCGAACTCGCACTGGAGGTCCGTCCAGCGGCGCTGTTCGGCGGGGGTGTAGCTGGGGTAGCCGAGGCGCCCCACGCTCGTGACCCACTCAGCAGGTCGCCGATGCGTGCTCGGAACTGTTCGCGGCGGTTGACGCCGATCAGCCAGCCGGCGGTGAGACGCGAGCGCCATTCGTACCCGAGGAGGGCTTCCAGTTCCTCGTCGTCGATCGCGGCGGCGTCAGCGATCAGATGCCGGGTAAAGCGTGTGGTGTGCCACCACCGGGGTCCCAGGAACCGCGCGCCGTTCAGTACGAGATGGCGCGGGAGGCCCCCGTACGTCCTCGTCACGTAGCTCTCGACCACATGGCCGTAGCCGACTTCCTCGGGGTGCTGGGACGGCATCGGTCACCTCTCCGGGTACAGGTCGGTACGGTCGATCCAAGTGGGGGCGACGAAGATGTTGTCGCCGACGGGGGTTTCGGAGGCTTCCAGCAGGGACCAGGCGCGGGACTCCTCGACCAGGTGCTCCCAGGGCGCGGTCCAGTCGAGTTCCCAGTCCAGGCCGGTGCCGGAGATGCCGTACGTGCGGCCGGCGTCCACGCGCCAGAACTGGGAGTAGAGGATCACCTGAGCGTGGTCGGCCAGGTCGTTGATGATCTCGGTGAAGTGGGTCGAGGGCCAGCCCGGGGCGTTGTCCGCAGCGGTGGCTCGTAGGCGCGCGGTGAGCGGCGGGACGACGGGGGTGCGTGCGCCGAGTTCGGTCAGGGCCCAGCGGATGCCTTCCGGCTCGCTCCAGTCTGGTGGCGTCGCCCGTTCCAGGCAGGCGCGATAGGCGTGGCGCACGGGCTCGACCGCGCCGTCGATCTTCAGGCTCGCCAGGGCCATGGCCGCCCATTCGCGGACGGTCGGGTTGTCGCTGTCCAGCAGGCCGATGAGAGCGGGGCCGCAACGGGGATCGCCCACCTCCTCGAAGACTTCGATGGCGGTCAGCTGACCGAAGCCGCCGAGGGAAGGCAGGCCGTTGATGACGGCGGGTATGGCGTCGGCGCCGATCCAGATCAGCTCCGCGCGGGCGTCGTAGGACTCGTCGGCCTTGCCGTCGAGCTGCTGGACGAGTGTCTCGATGTGGGAGGTCATGACGCGGAGTGGTCCCGGCGCCAGAAGGTGGGCAGCCACCAGCAGAGCACCGAGTGGTCGTCGGGCCACGGGACGCGGTCCTCGGCCGCCCAGTCCTCGAAGGAGTCCCGTGCCAGATCGATGGGGCGCCAGGCGGGGTCGAGCGGCTCATCCTCGGCCGGAGGGCGGACGTACCGGCGGCCGTGCTCGTCGCAGGCGCCGAAGTCCTGGTAGTTGCGCTGGGCCTCGATCAGGGAGACCTTGTTCGCCCCGCCGGCCATGGTGGGCCAGCGGAACTGGACCCCGTCGTCCTCCCAGAAGCAGACGGGGCAGATCTCGTACGAGCCGGGCATCTCGCCCAGCACGCGGTGTCCGCAGCACGGGCAGGGGTAGGAGTCGCTCACCCGTGCAGTCTCGATGCTGGTCCCACCGGGGTGCCATGGGTTTCTCTGCCTCCAGGGTCCCGGGCATTCCGCAGGTCAAAACCCTGGAGGGGGCTCCGCCGCAGACAGTCACCAAACGCCGCGCGGGCAGGTCGCTGCACCTGTCTCCGCCTCGGCGATCTCACAGCCTGTACGAGCTGGGTCGTCGGAGACGATCGGTGCTCAGACGATGCGGATCACAGTGGCCGGTTTGATGTCCTGGGCGTCGATGAGGCGGCGGATGTCGTCTGGATCCGAGGTCCAGACGATGGCGCCGAGGGTGGCTGCCATGGTCGCGACGGTTGCGTCGACGATGTCGGAGGTGCCGGCCTTGCCGCAGAGAATGCCTGCGGTCTTGGCGGTTTCGAGGCCGACGGGTACGACGTGGCACCCGGCGAGGAATCTGCCGAGTCTGACCTGGCGGCGGGAGTCCCGCCATGCCTGGCTGACGACGACGGACGGGACGTGGATGTCGCGGCCGTCTTCGAGGGCCAGGCTGTGGCGGGCCCACATGCGTCGGTCGTCGTTGTCGATGGCGATGAGCACCCCGGCGTCGTACAGGTAGGGGATGTTCACGCGGCCGAGGCTCCCGAGCTGCTGAGGTACTCGGCGTCGGCGGCGGCCAGATCCGCGCGGGCGGCGGCGAGCTCTTCTGGAGTGAAGGCGCCGTGTTCGGCCTGCCACTCCTGGATGACGGCCCGGCCGGCCCGCAGGCGCAGCTCGCGTTCCGCTGCTCCGGCGACGAGGCGGGAGAGCGGGATGCCTTCTTCCTCGGCGGCTCCGGCCAGGGCTTCGACCAGGGATTCGTCGAGAGTGATAGTCACCTTCTTGGTAGCCATACATCAACCATAGCGTGGTATGGCCTGCAGTGCTGATGTGCTGCTCACATGCTGGCGAGCCGGAGGAAGTGAGCGCATCGGCGAGGGGGGCCTTGCCGACTTTCCCTGTGATGGACCGCGGTGCCGGCAGGGGTGGACGGTGCCGTATCGGGAGCCGGGCGGCAGCGGGAGAGGTCGTTGTGAGGGGCGGGCCGCCGAGGGGGCTGCCCGGCGCGTGCCGGTGGGCAGCCACGCAAACGGGAGTGGCGGCGCGGTGAGTGCGCTGCCGGCGGCGGCCGCCGGCGTGGCGACGGCGCCGCCGAGCAGCGCGACGGTCGGCGACCGCTGCGCGCTGCCGAGTGAGAGGTGAGGTTCCCACGCTGGTGATGAGCGGCGTCCCGAGGCCGCCGACCGCCGCCACGGCCAGGGCGACGCCCTCGTCGGCGGTCAGATGGTGCGGTGTCCTGACGACGCGCGGCGGGGACAGCCCCCGGGACCGGTTCTTCCGTCGGCAGGCGGAGGCGCAGATCGGTCCGGCGGCAGGAAGACCGGGAAAGCCGCGGCTCCTACGGTTCAGGCGTGAGCCAACACGGAGCGGAAGTGGCCGGAGTCGCCTTTCCCGGCCAGGCGATCGACCGGCGAGCGGTCGATGCGGTCCTCGACGCCAACGGGGAAACGGCGCTGGTGCGGCGGCTGTTCGGCAGGCTGGGGGTCACCCGGGCCGCCGAGATCGACTTCGCGGACACCAGGGCCGGACAGCCATGCACCTATGCCGCGGGCCTGCTCTCGGCGTGGCGCCGGTTCGGCGAGCACGCCGACCACCCGGTGACGCTGGGCCACAGCCTCGGCGAGATGACCGCGCTGGCCTACGCCGGCGCCATCGACCCCCTCGACGGCCTCGACCTGATGTTCGAGCTGGGGCTGGTCGGGCATGAGCAGGACCGCGAACGTCCCAGCAGACTCGTCGTCCTCATGGGGCTTGACCCCAGCGAGGTGGACTGGGTGTGCCGGCTGGCGATCGCCGACACCGGCGGCGTGCTCGAACCGTCCGGGTTCAACGGGCCCGCCCAGACGATCCTGTGCGGGGACGCCAAGGCCGCGCAACTGGCGGGCGACCTGGCCAGGAACCGCGGCGCGGTGGTGCGGCTGCTGCCGATCCGCGGCGCCTACCACTGCTCGCTCATGGCGGAGGTGCTGCCCCGCTGGCGCTCGGCGGTGGAGCGGGTGCGGTACCGGGATCCCCGTGTCCCCGTGGTCTCCAGCGTGGACGCCCGCCGCCGGGTCACCGCGGACGGACTGGCGGATCTGCTGACCCGGTGGCTGCTGCTGCCGGTGCGGTGGAGCGACGCCGTCGCCGCGGCCGGCGAGGCCGGTGCCCGCGCGCTCTGGGACGCGGGGCCGGGGGACATCCTGCGCGACGTGGCCCGCCGGGGCTCCGCAGTTCCCTTCGTACGCCTCGAACCGCTGGAGGTGCCATGAGCGGCCCCCTGCTGCTCGCCTGGTCGGCCCGGGACGAACGGGCCGAACCGCTGCTCAGACGGAAGATACTCGGCGAACTCACCCGGCACCCGGGGCATGTCGAGCGGCTGGACCGGCTGCTGGCGGACCACCGGGATCCCGACCTCCCCGTGCGCGGGGCGGCGGTCGTCGCCGGCACGGGTCCCGCGGACGACGCCCCGGCGGCGGTCCGCGACGCGACCGTGCGGACGGCGGTCCGGCACGGGCCACCTCGGCCGGTCGCCCTGATGCTGGACGGCCACGGCGCCCAGCACCCCCGCATGGGCGCCCAACTGTACGGGCAGGAACCGGAGTTCACCCGGCGGATGGACCAGGTGTTCGCCGCCTTCGGCGCCCACGGCGACCTGCTGCGGGCCGACTGGCTGGCGGAGGACCCCGTCGTCCCCGTCGACGCCGCCGAACGCGGTCAGCCCCTGTTGTTCGCCCTGGGGCACGCGCTCGCCCGGACCGTCGAGAGCTGGGGCGTACGGCCGGCCGCGCTGGTCGGGCACAGCGTCGGCGAACTGGCCGCGGCGGCGGTCGCCGGGGTCATCGACCCGGTGGACGCCGCGTCGCTGCTGGCGGCCCGCGCCGGCGCCTACCGCGAGGCGGTACCGGGCGGGCTGCTGGCCGTGGCGGCTCCCGTCGAACGGCTGACGGAGTTCCTCGGCGGCGACGTGAGCGTGGGTGTCGTCAACGGGCCGCACCAGACCATGCTGGCCGGCACCGAGGAGGGGCTGGCCGCCGCGGCGTCCCGCCTGAAGGCCGCCGGGTACACCGCCATCAGGGCGCGGATCCCCCTGCCGTTCCACTCCCGGCTGCTCGCGCCGCTCGCCGCGACGTCGGAGGCGGCGCTGGCGAGGACGGTGCTCCGGCCGCCCGCGACCGACGTGTACTCCACGATCACCGCGCGCCGGCTGCGCCCGGAAGAGGCCACCGATCCCGCCTTCTGGGCGGCGCAGGTGTGCCGCCCCGTCCTCTTCGGGCCCGCGCTCGACGCGCTCCTGAGCGAGCGGGACGTCCTGCTGATCGAGGCGGGGCCCGGGCGCATGCTGACGAACCTGGCACGGCGGCACCCCGCGGTCGTGGAGGGCCGCAGCGCCGTCGTCGCCATGCTGCCGCAGCGCCGGGGCGGGCCGGGCGCGGACCGGCGCGCGCTGCTGGGCGCGGCGGCGGCCTGCTGGCTGGAGGGGTATCCCCTCGACTGGCGGGCGGTGTCCGTTCGAGGGGACGTCTCCCACTCCGGTAGGAGGCCGGGACCCGTCCCGCCGACGGGCGACAGCCGTGACGCGCCCGCCTAGTGTTCTTCGTGTTCCGCGGTGCACGTAACGGGTCAACTCCCTTATGGATCAGTGTACTTGAGGTCCGAGTCCGATCCGGACGACTCGCCGGATGCCCGGATCCCCCTTCCGCACCACTCGTCCCGTCACCACTCGTCCCGTCATCACTCGTCTCAGGAGGAGACATGCAGCGCTATGCCGTCACGTTCCGGGTTCGCCCCGGTACGGAGGAGGACGTCGCCAACCTGCTGGCCAGTTACGACCCGCCGAACCCGGAGATCGACGCCGAGACCCGGCTGCTGAGCACCTCGGTGTTCATGAAGGACCAGCAGATCGTGCGGATGATCGAGTTCGAGGGTGACTTCCGCAAGGTGATGGCCCACCTCTCGCAGGACCCCAGCATCCAGTACGTGGAACAGGAGCTGGACAAGTACCTGGTCGAGGAGGACCGGCGGGACATGTCCAACCCGCAGGGCGCCAAGGAGTTCTTCGCCCGCGCCATGATGCGCACGGTCACCACCCGCGTCCCCGAGGGCTACGGCGCGGTGAAGCCGGCATGAGCGACGCACGCGTGTTCCTGGTGACCGGCCCCACCGGCGACATGGGCGGGGCGGTGACGGCGCGGCTGGCCGCCTCCGGTCACCGGCTGATGCTGGCCGCCCGCAACGAGGCCCGCCTGAAGGAGATCGCCGAGTCCGTCGACGCCGCCGACCGGATCGCCACCGTCGTGGCCGACACGACGGAGCCGCTGCGGGCCCGGCAGGCCGTCTCGGAGACGATCGACCGGTTCGGCCGCGTCGACGGGCTGATCCATCTCGTCGGCGGGTTCCACATCGGCCCCGTCATGCTCACCGACCTCGACGCCTACCAGCGCATGTACCGGGCCAACGTGCTGTCCGCGGTGGCGGCCACCCAGGCGGTGCTGCCCCAGCTGGAGGAGGGCGGCCACCTGATCTTCCTCAGCTCGGTGCTCGCGACCGAGCCGTTCCCCGGCTTCGGCGCGTACGCCGCCGCCAAGGCCGCGCTCCAGGCCTGGGTGAAGTCCCTGTCCCACGAGGTCAAGGGCCGGGGCGTGCACGCGCACACCGTCGTGATGACGATGGCCGACACCGAGCGGGCCCGCGAACAGCGGCCGCACATGAACTTCGAGCAGGCGACCAAGCCGTCCGCCGTCGCCGACGTCATCGACTTCCTGGTCGGCCCGGGCGCCGACGGCATGTACGGCGCGACGGTGCCGGTCCTCGGCAAGCTGGAGTTCACCACCACCCTGATGTCGGCCCCGCCCGGCGCGCCGCGGCTCGACCGGCTGTGAGCGCCGATGTTCATCGACATCCACGGCCATCTCAGCCCGCCCGGTGAGAAGGGCGGCGGTCCGCCGAGTCTGCGTGACCCGGAGGCCGTCATCGCCCGCAAACGGGCACTGGGCATCGAGCTCACCGTGATCGGCAGCCCGGTGGGGGCGGGCGTGATGCTGCCCCTGCCGGACGTCGACAACTACCGGCAGACCGCGGACCAGGTACGGGCCCACAACGAACTCATGGCCGAACTGGTCGACCGGTACCCGCAGTCCCTGCGCACCTACGCCTACCTGGACCCGACGGGCGACGAGCGCATGCTGTCCCAGGCACAGGAGCTGATGAAGGACTGGCGGTTCGTGGGCTTCGTCGTCAACTCCAGTGTCAACGACGAGTACCTGAGCTCACCGCGCGCCGAGCAGTTCTTCGCCATGGCGGGCGAACTGGCCGTGCCGGTGCTGCTGCACCCGCCGGCCCGGCCGGTCGGCGCCGCGAGCCTCGGCGACTTCGGCATGGTGGAGCACGTCGGGCGGTTCAACGACGTCACCGCCGGACTGGCCGCCCTGCTGCGCGCCGGCATACCGCAGAAGTACCCCGGCCTGGTGCTGGTGGCGGCCGCGGGCGGCGGTGCCGTCGCCCAGCTCGCCGAGAAACTCGACCTCGCCGCCGTACCGCGGGGCGGCGGCGAGCCCGAGTTCCTCCCCAGCGAGGGACTGCGCCGCATCCACGTGGACACCTCCTGCCCCAGCCCGCACAACCTCGCGGCCAACCTGGCGGTGCTCGGCCCGGACCGGGTCCTGTTCGGCACCGACGCACCGCCCCTGATGGAGGCGCTCGAACCCACGCTGCGCCTGGTGACCGAAGCCCCTCTGGCCGCCGGCGACCTGGAGCGCGTCGCGCACCGCAACGCCCTTGAGCTGTACGGCCTGCAGTCCTCGCCCACGCCGGTTTCCTGACCGGAGAACAGGAGTCGCGGAATGGACAGTGATCTGAAAGGAAAACGCGTGCTCGTCACGGGCGGCACGCGCGGCATAGGCCGCTCCATCGTGCTGGCCTTCGCCGCGCGGGGCGCCACCGTGCACACCTGCGGCCGCAGCGACGGCGCGGCGGCCGCCGCCCTGCGCACCGACCTCGGGCAGTACGGCGGCGACCATGTCGTGCATGCCGCCGACGTGGCCGACCCCGCGCAGTGCCGCGCGCTGGTCACGGCCGCCACCGAGGCGCTCGGCGGTCTCGACGTCCTCGTCAACAACGCGGGCGTCGTCAGCCACCGCACCCTCGACGAACTCGACGGGGACGAGTGGAGCCGCGTCCTCGACACCAACCTGCGCGGCACCTTCGAGGTGACCAAGGCGGCGCTGCCCGCGATGGGCGAGGGCGGTTCCGTCATCAACATCGCCTCCGCCGTCGCCATGATCGGCATGGTCGCGCGCACCCACTACACCGCGTCCAAGGCGGCGATCTACGGCTTCACCCGCTCCCTGTGCAAGGAGGCCGGACCGCGCGGCATCCGGGCCAACGTGGTGGCCCCGGGGATCATCGAGACCGACCAGGCGGCGGGGCTGACCGGAGAGGTGCGCAAGCGGTACGAGGCGCTGGCCGCCCTGGGCCGGCTGGGCACCCCGGAGGACGTCGCCGACGTGGTGGTGTTCCTCGCCGGGGAGGGCGCCCGGTTCGTCTCCGGCCAGACGATCGTCGTCGACGGAGGCATCTGATGGGCGACGCGCGTACGGTGCGCGCCGTCCTGACCATGACGGTGTCGCCGCAGGCCGCCGAAGCCTTCGAGCGGGAATGGGCGGCCGTGGCCGCCTGGATCCAGCACCAGGCGGGCTGCCTGCGCCAGACGCTGTGCCGTCGGCCGGGTCCCGAGGAGATCACCTACGTGATCACCTCCGACTGGTCCGACCGCGCCACCTACCACCGTTTCGAGACCAGCGAACGACAGGACACCGCGACCGCGGGACTGCGCGCCATGCGCACCACGGTGCGCATGGACGTCCTCGACATCGTCGAACACAAGGAGGCCTCATGAGCGTCTACGTCATGGTGTCGGCGCGTATCAAGCCCGGCACGTCGCAGGAGTTCGAGCGGGCCTTCGAGGAGGTGCGCGCCAAGGTCGGCGGCACCCCCGGCCACCTCGGCGAGCAGCTGCTGCGGCACAGCGAGGACCCCGACCGCTACACCCTGCTCGGGCACTGGGAGAGCACCGAGAAGTTCCTCGCCTGGGAGGACGCGCCGATCCACCGGGAGAACACCGTCCCGCTGCGCCCGTTCTGGGCGGGTCCCGTCGAGCGCGTGATCCACGAGATCGCCGTCGACCGCGCCGGTACCGGGGCCAGGCCGTGACATCCGCCGACAGCGGTACGACGACGGCCCCCGCCGGGCGCAGGGCCGTCGTCACCGGCGCCGCCGGGTTCATCGGCTCCCACCTGTGCGAGGCGCTGCTGGCGGCCGGCTGGCTGGTGACCGGTGTCGACCACCTGCGCGGCCACCCGGCCGAGGTGTGCGCCCGCAACCTGCGCGCACTGCGCCCCGACCCGCGGTTCGTGCTGGTGCGCGCCGATCTGGCCACCGCCGAGCTGGAGCCCCTGCTGTACGGCGCGGACACGGTGTTCCACCTGGCCGCGCGGCCCGGGGTGCGGGCCTCGTGGGGCGAGGACTTCGCCGAGTACGCCGACAGCAACGTGCTGGGCACCCACCGCCTGCTCGACGCGGCGGGCCGCGCGGGTGTCCGGCGCGCGGTGGTCTCGTCGTCCTCCAGCGTCTACGGCGGCGCGGAGGACGGTGCCACGGCGGAGTCGAGGCTGCCGGCCCCGCTGTCGCCGTACGGCGCGAGCAAGCTGATGACCGAACAGCTCGCCCTGGCCCACGCCCGCCGGCCGGGCGCGGTCACCAGCATGGTGGCCCTGCGCTATTTCACGGTGTACGGGCCCCGGCAGCGCGCGGACATGGCCATCACCCGGATGATCGAGTCCGCGTTCACGGGCCGGCCGTTCACCGTGTACGGGGACGGGCTGCAGCGCCGCGACTTCACCTTCGTGTCCGACGCGGTGCGGGCGAACCTGCTCGCCGCGGACGCGGACGCGCGGGCCGTCGCCGTCAACACCGGCAGCGGCGAGCCCGTCACCGTGCTGGAGCTCATCCGGCTGGTCGGCGAGGTGGTGGGACGGCCCGTGGTGTACGAGCACGGGCCGGCCGCCGACGGGGACGCGCGCAGCACCCACGCCGACCTGACCGCCGCGGCGAAGCTGCTCGCCTACGGGCCCACCGTCGATCTGCGCACCGGGCTGCGGCGCCAGGCCGAGTGGATGCGCTCGGCTGCCGCCGGGCCGCGCACGCTGCAGCCGGTCGGCGGGTGACGCCGTATGCTGCCCGCGCTGCGCAACCGCAACTACCGCATGTGGCTCATCGGGTTGTCCGTCGCGAACATCGGTACCTGGATGCAGCGGACGGCCCAGGACTGGCTGGTCCTCGAACTCACCGGCAAGTCCGGGACCGCGCTGGGCACGGTCACCGGCCTGCAGTTCCTGCCCATCCTGCTGGTGGGGCCGGTGGGCGGCATGCTCGCCGACCGGTTCCCCCGGCGCCGCCTGCTGCTGTGGACGCAGCTGGTGGCGGGGGTGTGCGGGGTCGCGCTGGCCGCACTGGTCCTCGGCGGGGCGGTGCGCACCTGGCACGTCTATCTGATCGCCCTGCTGCTGGGGCTCGTCAACGCGGTGTTCCAACCCACCGTGCAGGCCTTCGTGCTGGAGCTGGTGACCCGCGAGGAGGTGCCCAGTGTGGTCGGCCTGTCCGGCGGTTCCTTCCATGCCGCCAGGCTGGTCGGCCCCGGGCTGGCCGGCGCCCTGATCGCCGCCACCGGGACCGGGCCGGTGTTCCTGGTCGCCGCCGCGACGGTGCTCTCGCCCGTCACCGCGCTGCTGCGGATGGACCCGGCCGGACTGCACGAGGTCCCGGCCGAACGGGGCGGGCTGTCGATGATCGTCGACGGACTGCGCTACGCGGTGCGGGATCCGGGGATCCGGCTGGTCCTGGGCGTCACCGCGTTCGTCGGGACCCTGTCGGCGAACACCCAGATCACCAACGCCCTCATGGCGACCAAGGAGTTCGGCCGCGGGGCCCGGGAGTACGGCCTGCTGGGCTCGGTGGTGGCCGTCGGCTCGCTGGCCGGAGCGGCGCTGGCGGCGCGCCGCAGGACGGTGCCGCTGCGGTTCGTCGCGGCCAGCGCGCCCGCGTTCGCCGCGGCGAACCTGGTGTCCGGTCTCATGCCGGGCTACGCGTGGTTCGCCGTGGCGCTGGTACCGGTGGGCGTCGCGCAGCTGACCTTCATCACCGCCGCCAACTCCAGCCTGCAACTGAGGTCGGCCCCGGAGATGCGCGGGCGCGTCATGGCGCTGTTCATGATGCTCACCATGGGCACCACCACCATCGGCGCCCCACTGGTCGGCTGGCTCGCGCAGGCATGGGGGGCGCGTGCCGCGCTCGTCGGCATCAACCTCGCCGCCCTGCTGGGCGCGGCCCTCGTACTCCTGCTGCACAGGCCCGCGTTGCGGTCCCTCGGGGCCGAGGATCACAAGGACGGACACAGGGAGGTCGAGGTGGGGACGACATGAACCCCGGGACGGCGGAAGAGACAGGATGCGTGATCGCCGGGGGCGGCCCGGCCGGGGTCGTGCTCGGCTGGCTGCTGGCCCGCGCCGGCGTCGAGGTGGTCGTCCTGGAGAAGTACGCCGACTTCCGGCGCGACTTCCGCGGCGACACCGTGCACGCGTCGACCCTCCAGATCATGGACGACCTCGGCGTGGGCGCCGAGTTCCTGGCCATCCCGCACCAGCGCGAGTCGTCGGTGCTGGCGGTGACCGACGACGGCGAGATGCCCCTCGCCGACTTCTCCGACCTGCGCATCAAGTACCCCTTCATCGCCTACATGCCCCAGTGGGACCTCCTCGACTTCGTCACGTCGCAGGCCCGCCGGTACCCCTGGTTCCGTATCGAGATGAACGCGCGGGCGACCGGCCTGATCGAAGCGGACGGCCGGATCGCCGGGGTGCGCTACGTGCGGGACGGCACGGAACGCGAGCTGCGTGCCCCGCTGACGGTGGCCGCCGACGGGCGGCGCTCCGTGCTGCGCGCGGACGCGGGCCTGCCGGTACGGGAGTTCGGGACGCCGATGGACCTGCTGTGGTTCCGGCTGACCAGGAAGGACACCGATCCCGCCCGCACCTTCGCCCGGCTGAGCCGGGGCAGCATGGTGGCGATGATCCACCGGGGTGACTACTGGCAGGCCGCCTACGTCATCCCCAAGGGAACCGCGGACGCCTGGTCCGACGCCGCCGGCCTCGACCAGTTCCGCCGGCGGATCGAGACGCTGATCCCGTGGCTCGGCGGCCGTACCGCCGAGATCACCTCCTGGGACGACGTGCACGAGCTGGACGTACGGCTGGACCGGGCGGAGCGGTGGTACCGCGACGGGTTCCTCGCCATCGGCGACGCGGCTCACGCGATGTCCGTGGTCGGCGGTGTCGGCATCAACCTCGCCGTCCAGGACGCGGTCGCCGCGGCGCGCATCCTGGCCCCGGCCCTGATCACCGGCCGGGTCGACGAGCGCCTGCTCGCGCGCGTGCAGAAGCGCCGGTCGCTGCCGACCGCGCTGACCCAGCGGTTGCAGCGGACCATCCAGGACCGCTTCGTGACGCCGCTGTTGGAGGGCCGGACCGAGGGCCGGCCGCCGGCTGTGCTGCGCACGCTGTTCCGGCTCGGTCCGCTGCAGCGCGCCAAGGCCCGGATCGTCGCGGTCGGCTTCCGTCCCGAGCGGGCGACCGGCCTTCCCCAGGTGAAGGAGGTGCCCGGCGGTGGCTGACACCCGGGCCGTCGCACGGCCCGCGCGCTCCGCCCGCCTCGGCCGCATCGCCCTGCGCCAGGGGGCGCTGGTGCTGCTGCCGGTGGCGGGTGCCCTGCTGTTGCTGCTGCACGCCCGGTCCGTGGGGGCGGGCGGCGGCGTCGCGCAGCCGACCGCCGCGAGCGGACCGGATCCGATCCCCAAGCTGCTCATGGTCCTGCCGGTGATCCTGCTGGCGTGCCGGGCGTGCGCGGCGCTGTTCGCCCGGATCGGGCAGCCCCAGGTGGTCGGCGAGATCTTCGCCGGCGTACTGCTGGGCCCCTCGCTGCTGGGGCTCGTCTGGCCCGCCGCGTGCGCGTGGCTGTTCCCGCCGTACCTGGCACCGGCGCTGAACGTCCTGGCCCAGGTGGGGCTGGTGCTGTTCATGTTCCTCGTCGGGTACGAACTGGACCTCGGGCTGCTGCGCGGCCGCGGTGAGGCCCTGATGACGGTCAGTCAGGCGAGCATGGCGATCCCCTTCGCCGGCGGTGTCCTGCTCGCCACCGCGATGTACGGGACGCTGGCGCCGCCCGGCGTGCCCCTGCTGACGTTCGCCCTGTTCATCGCCGTCTCCATGAGCGTGACCGCGTTCCCGGTGCTGGCCGGTCTGCTGGTCGAACGGGGCCTGGACCGGACTCTGCTAGGGGCGATGGCGCTGGCGTGCGCGGCCCTGAACGACGTCGCGGCCTGGTGCCTGCTGGCCGTGGTCGTGGCCCTGGCGACCAGCACCTCGCTCGGCGGCGTGGCCGTCACCCTGGCGCTGCTGGTGGCCTACGTCCTGGTGATGTTCCTGTGCGTCCGGCCGCTGCTGGTCCGCCTGGTCCGTTCCGGCCTGCCGCAGGGGGTGCTGCTGCCGGTCGTGCTGTCGGCGGTGCTGCTCTCGGCCCTGGCCACGGAGGAGATCGGCGTGCACCCGATCTTCGGCGCGTTCCTCCTCGGCGTGGTGACACCGCGCGGGGAGCGGAACGTGCACCGGGCGATGACACCCGTGCGGACGTTCACCACGACGCTGCTGCTGCCGCTGTTCTTCGTCTCCACCGGGTTGCGCACCAGGCTCGGGCTGCTCGGTTCGGACCCGCGTCTGTGGGGCTGGTGCCTGCTCGCCCTCGGTGTGGCGGTGCTGGGCAAGGGCGTGGGCAGCACCGTCGCGGCACGCGCGGCCGGTGTCGACCGGCGGCACGCGTTGTCCCTCGGCGCGTTGTTGAACTGCCGGGGGCTGACCGAACTCGTCGTGCTCAGCGTCGGGTTGGACCTGGGCGTGATCGACTCGACGGTGTTCGCGATGCTCGTGGTGATGACGCTGGTGTCGACCGTGATGACGGCACCCGCGCTCAGCCTGATCGAACGGACGGTGCGGGCTCCTGACGGATCCGCGCGCGTCGCGGCCTGACCGGCCGGGGGGCCTTCGGGCCCCCCGGCCGCGGCTCAGGCGAGCTCGCGGTAGCCGCCCGCGTGGAACAGCAGCGGCCGGCCGGAGCCCAGGGGATGGGCGGCGACGACCCTCCCGAGGACGATGTCGTGGTCCCCGGTCGGCAGCACCCGGTGCGTCAGGCACTCCAGCACCGCGTGCGCCCCGCCCAGCACCGGCGACCGGGTCACGCCCGGGCGCCAGCGCACCGCGCCGAACCGGTCGTACCCCGGCCGGGCGAACTGCCGGGACAGCTCCTCCTGGCCCTGAGCCAGCACGTTCACCGCGAACGCGGTGGCGGCCGAGAAGGGTTCGTGCAGTTGCGACCGGTGCCGGACGCAGAACAGCACGACCGGCGGGGTGAGGGAGACCGAGCAGAACGAGTTGACCGTCATGCCGACCGGTCCTTTACCGGTCGGCACGGTGATCACCGCGACACCCGTGGCGAATTGCCCGAGGACGGCCCGGAGATGGTTGCCGTCCACTTCGGAATCGAGCGCGAACACATCTGTAGTCATGTCGCGAGACTAGCTGGTGAATTCCGGCCGGGCCTCATCCGTAGAGGGCTGAAGAATTCTCCTCCGCACGGGGGAGGTTTTCCTGCCGCAGTGCCGTGGTGGACGGGTGCGGCCGGAGGAAGTGGCCTCGGAAACGGCTCCCTAGAATCACCGGTGAATCCGGAAGTAAAACCGGTAGAACCGGAAGGGAAAGGGGGCGGAATGCGAATCCTCTTCACGTGCGTACCGGGAACCGCGCATTTCCACGCGATGCTGCCGCTGGTCCGGGCGGCGCGCACGGCAGGACACACGGTCGCCGCGGCGACCGCCGAGACGTTCGGGGCGGCCTTCACCCGCGAAGGCATCGAGCTGCTGCCGTCAGGGGTGGACTGGTCCCAGTCCGACCCCACGTCCCTGCCGCAGTTCCACCAGAGCTCCGGGCCTCCGATCAGGGCGTTCGCCGAGGTCGCCGGCATGGGCATGGTCGACGACCTGGTGGCCCACGCCCGCCACTTCGAGCCCGACCTGATCGTGTGGGACGCCATGGAGTTCGGCGGCTGGATCGCGGCCGAACTGCTCGGCCTGCCGCAGGCCGCCGCCGCCTCCGCGATGGGCACCCCGCGCCCGGTCATGCAGGCCATGGCCGGGGAGGCGATCGCGGCCCTGGCCGCCCAGTACCGGCTCCCCGAGGACCCGCAGCTGCACCGCATGTTCAGCCACCTCTACCTGCACCGCAAGCCGCGCACCCTGGACCTGCCCTACGGCGAGCGGCTCGCCCACGAGTTCCGCTACCGGCCCGACATGTTCGACGAACCGGCACCCCCCGCTCCCGGCTGGCTCACCGCCGACGGGGCCCCGCTCGTCCACCTGTCCCTGGGCACGACCTTCGTCGGCACTCCGGCCGCCCGCGCCGTGCACCGGACCGTCCTGGAGGCGCTGGCCGACGAGCCGGTGCGGCTCGTCGTCTCCGTCGGCCGGGGCACCGACCCGGCCGAGTACGGCACCGCGCCGCCCAACACCCGGCTGGTCCCCTACGTCGACCACCGCGCCCTGCTGCCGCACTGCGCCGCGTTCCTCAGCCACGGCAGCTTCAGCTCCGTCCTCGTCGCCCTCGCCGCCGGCGTGCCGCTGTGCTTCCTGCCGATGGGCGCCGACCAGCCGGTGGTCAGCATGCACCTGGCCAATCTGGGACTCGGCGTCAACCTCGCCAACGTGTACACCCCGCCGGCGCCGTCGCTGGACCCCGCCGCCCTGACCCCGGACGCGGTGCGCAAGGCCGTGCGCACCGTGATCGACGACTCCGGGTACGCCGAGGCGGCCTGCCTGGTGCGCGACGACTTCCGCCGGCTTCCTCCCGTCTCCGCGGTGGTCGACCGCCTCGAAGCACTCGCCGACGGGTGAGACGGAATTCCCCGCTCTGCCGCGCACGGTCGTCCTTTCTCCGTCGCACGGGGGAGACGAACCGTCCCCCGTCGGACACGGGGATTCATCACCCGGGCGGGCGACAGGAGCGGGACGGGAAATTAGTTTTTCTCAATCCAGAGAACGAGAAACGGACCGAGGGGGTCGCATGCCAGACCGCGCGCTCATTGTCGCCCGGATGCATCCGGAGAACGCCGAGCACATCGCCAAGCTGTTCGCGGAATCCGATGCGGGCCCGCTGCCCGGCATTCTCGGTGTCCGGCGCAGGCACCTGTTCGGGTACCGGGATCTCTACTTCCACTACGTCGAATTCGACGGGGACCACCGCTCGGCGCTGCGCGAGGCCGCCGGCCGGGAGGACTTCCAGGAACTCAGCCGCCGGCTGCGCCCGCTGGTCGATCCCTACGACCCGGACTCCTGGAAGAGCCCCGGCGACGCCCTCGCCGCCGAGTTCTACCAGTGGACACCGGACAGCGGGGGACGCCGATGACCACCACCGCCGAACCGCCGGTCCTCCTCCCGGTCGACGAGCCGAAATGGGCCCGCTGCCGGGGCTGCGGCAGACCCGCCTACCTGCCGCGGCTGCGCCGGGACCTGGGAGTGTGCCGCGAGTGCGGACACCACGGCCGGCTGAGCGCCGCGGACCGCCTCGACCAGCTGCTGGACCCCGGTTCGTTCACCCCGGCCGACACCCGCCACCGCAGCGTGGACGTCCTCGGCTTCACCGACTCACGGCCCTACACGGACCGGCTGCGCGCCGCCCGGGAGCGGACCGGGCTCGACGACGCCGTGCTCAGCGGCACCGGCGAGATCGCCGGCCGGCCCGTCCTGGTCGCCGTCATGGACTTCGCGTTCATGGGCGGCAGCATGGGCGCCGCCGTCGGAGAGGCCGTCACCGAGGCCGCCGAGCGGGCCCTCGACCTGAGGATCCCGCTGCTGGTGGTCACCGCCTCGGGCGGGGCCCGGATGCAGGAGGGGGCCGTCTCGCTGATGCAGATGGCCAAGACCAGCCAGGCCTTCGCCCGGCTGCGCCGCCACGGCGTGCCCAGCATCTGCCTGCTGACCGACCCCACGTACGGCGGGGTCACCGCGTCGTTCGCCACGCTCGGCGACATCCTGGTCGCCGAGTCCGGCGCCGCCATCGGCTTCGCCGGTCCCGAAGTGATCGCCAAGGCCACCGGGAAGCGGCTTCCGGAGGGGTTCCAGCGCGCCGAGCACCTCCTCGAACACGGCATGCTCGACCGCGTCGAGCCGCGCGCCGGGCTGCGCGGCCTGCTCGGCCGGCTGCTGGCACTGCTGGCCGGCGACCCCCCGACGGACGACGCCCCGGCGGCCTCGGCGGACGCGCAGCCGCTGACCGATCCCGGGGCCCTCACCGCCCGGCCCGCCTGGGACACCGTGCGCACCGCACGCGACCCGCGGCGGCCCACCACCCTGGACCACATCGGCATGGTCGCCGACGACTTCGTGGAACTGCACGGCGACCGCCTCTACGCCGACGATCCCTCCGTGGTCGGCGGCCTGGCGGCCGTCGGCGGACGCACCGTCATGCTGATCGGCCACCAGAAGGGCCACGACACCCAGGAACTGGTCCGCCGCAACTTCGGCATGCCCCAGCCGGAGGGCTACCGCAAGGCCCTGCGGCTGATGCGGCTCGCCGACCGGCTCGGCATCCCCGTCGTCACCCTCGTCGACACCCAGGGCGCCTTCCCGGGGCTCGGCGCCGAGGAGCGCGGACAGGCCTGGGCGATCGCCGAGTCGATCCTCGGCATGGCCGAACTGACCGTCCCCGTCGTCTCGGTGATCCTCGGTGAGGGCGGCAGCGGCGGTGCCCTGGCCCTCGCCGTGGCCGACCGGGTGCTCATGCTGGAGAACGCCTGTTACTCCGTCATCAGCCCGGAGAGCTGCTCGACCATCCTCTTCGGCGACCCCTCGCACGCGGCCCGGGTGGCCGAGGCGCTCCGGCTGACCGCGCCCGAACTGCTGCGGCTCGGGGTGGTGGACGCCGTACTGCCGGAGCCCCCCGGCGGGGCGCAGGCGGCGCCCGCCGTCATGGCGGCGACCCTGCGGCACGCGATCGTCCGGGCCCTGGACGGACCACCCGCCGACCGCCCAGGCGAACCGGCGCGCTCCCGGTACGAGCGGTTCCGGCGGCTCGGCACCGCGTCCGCGCGGACAGGTGGTCACGATGACTGACCGGACGGCGGCGAACGGCGCGGCGGCGAGCAGGATCCTGCTGCCCGACCCCGCCCAGGACCGTGACGAGCAGCGGCTGAGACTGCTGCGCGAGGAGATCGGCAGGCTGGTCCGCGACCTGCCCGGCACGCCCACCGCGGTGACCGGGCGGGTCGGGGAGGCACAGCTGGAGGTCGTCTGGACCCCGGACCCCGCCGCACCGCCGGCCGCTCCCGCGGAGCCGGCCGCGGCCGCGGGGCCGGCCGGGCAGGCCCCGGCCGCCGGACCGCCGCCCGCGCCGGGCCGTACGGTCACGGCCCCGCTGGTCGGCACGTTCTACCGCGCCCCCGAACCCGGAGCCCGGCCGTTCGTCGAGGCGGGCGACCGGGTCGTGGCCGGCCAGACGATCGGCATCGTCGAGGCGATGAAGCTGATGAACCACGTCGCCTCCGAGTGGGACGGCGTGGTGGCCGAGGTCCTGGCCGAGGACGCCATGGCCGTGGAGTACGGGCAGGCACTCCTGCGCATCGAGCCGGACGAGACCTGAGACAGGGCTGGGGGTGTCATGTTCCGCAAGATCCTGATCGCCAACCGGGGTGAGATCGCGCTGCGCGTCGCCCGTGCCTGCCGGGAGCTGGGCGTGGCCAGTGCCGCCGTGTACTCCACGGCGGACGCGCGGTCCGCGGTGGTGCGGTTCGCCGACGAGGCCGTGCACATCGGCCCGCCGCCGGCCAAGCGCAGCTATCTCGACGTGCCCAACGTCATCGAGGCGGCACTGAAGTGCGGGGCCGACGCGATCCATCCGGGATACGGGTTCCTGTCCGAGGACGCCGACTTCGCCGAGGTGTGCCAGGACAACGGCATCACCTTCGTCGGCCCGCCCCCCGAGGTCATGCACCGCATCGCCGACAAGGCGACGGTGCGCGGCCTGATGGCCGGAGCGGGGCTGCCGGTGCTGCCGGGCTCCGAAGGCACCGTCGCCACCCTCGCCGAGGCCCGGGAGATCGCCGACGCGATCGGCTTCCCGCTCGTGATCAAGGCGGCGGCGGGCGGCGGCGGCCGCGGTATCGCGGTCGTGCACCAACCGGACGACCTGCCGGCCGTCTTCCGGGAGACCCGGGCGACGGCGCAGGCCCTGTTCGGCGACCCGAACGTCTACGTGGAGCGGTACCTGCCCGCGGCGGCCCACGTCGAGGCGCAGATCCTGTGCGACGGCCGGGGCGCCGTCCTGCACCTGGGCGAGCGCGACTGCTCCCTGCAGCGGCGCCGGCAGAAACTGGTCGAGGAGACGCCCTCGCCCAGACTGTCCGCCGGACAGCGCGAGGAGATCGGCCGGTACGCCGTCGCCGCCGCCCGCGCGGTGGGCTACAGCGGCGCCGGAACCGTGGAGTTCCTCGCCGACGAGGCCGGCCGGCTGACCTTCATGGAGATCAACGGCCGTATCCAGGTCGAGCATCCGGTCACGGAGATGGCCACCGGTATCGACATCGTCGCCGAGCAGATCCGGGTCGCGGCCGGGGAGCCGCTCACCCTCACCCAGGACGACACCGTGGTGCGCGGGGTCGCGATCGAGTGCCGGATCAACGCCGAGGACCCGGTACAGGGGTTCCGGCCGACCCCGGGGACGCTGGACGTGTTCCGGCCGCCGGCCGGGCCGTTCGTCCGGACCGACTCCGGCTTCGCCGAGGGCGACACCGTCCCCGCCCACTACGACTCGCTGCTGGCCAAGGTGATCGCCTGGGCGCCCACGCGGGAGCGGGCCGTCGCCCGGCTCACCCGCGCGCTGGAGGAGTTCCAGGTGGAGAGCGGCCAGGTGGCCACCACGATCCCCCTCGTACGCGACCTGATCGCCCAGCCGGAGTTCCTGGCCGGGACGCACTCGACGCTGTTCGTGGACCGGTTCCTGGCCCGGCGGGCGGAGGCCACGTGATGAGCCGACTGGAACTCACGGCCCTGTTCCCGGCCTGCCGCGACGGCCGCAACGTGGTGCTGGTGCTGCCGGTGGAGCGGCTGTGCGAGACCACGGTGCGCAGCGCCGCGGCGTACACCCGCGACCGGGGCGGGACCCTCACCTTCGCCCTGGTCATGCCGTGGCCGCCGCCCATGGGTGCGGGCGCCGTGGCGCTGCCCTACGGCGAGCTGTGGTTCGACTACGAACTGCGGACCGACATGGACCTGTCGGAGATCCTGTACGACACCGACGTGCCGTGGACCCTGGTCCCGGTGTTCCACGTGTCCCGGGACATCCCGTACCTGGCCGGATCCGTCGGCGCCGGCGTCGTCCTGATCCCGGACAGCGGCCGCTCGGGCTGGTTCTCCCCGGCCCGGCGCAGGGCGCGCCGGCTCGCCGTCGAGGTGTCCCGGCGCACCGGTGCCGCGGTGCACTCCGTGCCGGTCCCGTGGCACGAAGGGGTCATCCCCAAGGACTCGCCCGTCTGACCCGGAAACCGGCCGTGCGGAGGAGAAGGAACTCCGCACCTCGGAGGAGGTGGAATTCCGACAGCCGGAGGAAGCGTCCGAACTCGTTTCGGCAGTAATTTCTTATCCAGCGAAAGGGGAGGGTTGAATGTCGTCCAGCGGCCCCACGAAAAACGACTCTGATTTCGACGTGGTGATTCTGGGATCGGGAATCGCCGGTGCCACGCTCGGGGCCATTCTGGCCCGTAACGGAGCGTCGGTCCTGCTGATCGACGCCGGCACGCATCCGCGGTTCGCGGTGGGCGAGTCCACCACCCCGCACACCCTGGTGCTCTTCAAGCTGCTGGCGCGCCGGTACGGCGTCCCGGAGCTGGAGATGCTCACCTCCTACGAGAGCTGCCTCCAGGAGATGGGCACCTCCAACGGCATCAAGCGGCACTTCGGGTTCATGGTGCACCACGAGGGACAGGAGCCCGACCCGCGTGAGGTGAACCAGTTCAACGCCCCCGCCAAGCTGAACCAGTCGAGCCATCTGTTCCGGCAGGACAGCGACGCCTACCTGTTCTACGCCGCCGTGCGCTACGGCTGCACCGCCCGGCAGGGCTACCGGGTGACCGACGTGGAGTTCGGCGACGACCAGGTGACCGTCGTCGGGCAGGACGGCAGGCGCCACACCGCGCGCTACCTCGTGGACGCCAGCGGGTTCCGTTCGCCGCTCGCGCAGAAGCTGGGGCTGCGGGAGGAGCCGGCCCGGTTCAAGCACCACTCCCGTTCCCTGTTCACCCACATGGTGGGCGTGAAGACCACCGACGAATGCCTGCGCATGCCGCTGGAGGAGATGCCCCCGGTGCCGTGGTTCCAGGGGACCATGCACCACATGTTCGAGCGCGGCTGGTTCTGGGTCATTCCCTTCAACAACGAACCGCGCTCCCGCAACCAGCTCGTCAGCGTCGGCCTCACCTTCGACGAACGCCGCTATCCCAAACCCGCCGACCTGACGCCCGGCGAGGAATTCGCCCGGCACGCGGCCCGTTTCCCGGCGGTGGAACGGATATTCGCCGACGCCCGCCCGGTACGGGAATGGGTGTCGACCGACCGGCTGCAGTATTCCTCGTCGCGGACGGTCGGTCACCGCTGGTGCCTGATGTCGCACGCGGCGGGATTCCTCGACCCGCTCTTCTCCCGTGGCATATCCAACACGGCGGAGGTCATCAACGCGCTGTCCTGGCGGCTGCTCGCCGCGCTCAAGGACGACGACTTCTCGACCGACCGGTTCGCGTTCGTGGAACGGCTGGAGCAGGGCCTGCTCGACTTCAACGACGCGATGGTCAACAGTTCCTTCGTCGCCTTCGAGAACTACGAGTTGTGGAACGCCGTGTTCCGCGTGTGGGCGTACGGCGGGGTCCCGGGCAACCTGCGCCTGGAACGGCTCATCGACGCCTACGAACGCACCGGCGACGACAGCGTGTTCGGCGCGCTGGAGGAGGGGCCGAACGTCGGTCTGTGGTGGCCGGACCAGCCCGGTTACCGCGAGCTGTTCGACCACATGGTCCGGCTCTGCGACCAGGTCGACGCGGGCACGCTCGACGCGACGGAGGCCGGCCGCGACCTCATGGAGCGCATCGCCACCGCCGACTTCGTCGCGCCCGGCTTCGGCTTCCGCGAGCGCGACGCACGCTTCGTCACCCCGACCAAGCAGATGCTCAAGGACATGATGCGGTGGATCGCCACCGACGCCCCGGAGAACATGCGCCACCTCGCCCAGGGCTTCGACTTCGCCGCACCGCCCGGCCGCTGAGCGCACCTTCCGCACCCACGGCAGGTCCCCTCGACGGGACCCACAGCCGGATCCGCAGCACGACCCCACCCCGTTTTCCGTCAAAGGAGAAGCACCCATGGGCGTCCCCGTTTCCGACCAGGACCTGATCGGCATGCTGCTCGCCGTCGGCGCCGACCGTTCCCTCACCGTCGCCGACCTCGACAGCACCTTCGAAGAGCTCGAACTGGACTCGCTCGCAAGGGCCGAGTTCGCCGCCAAGCTGAAGGAGCGCACCGGCGTCGACGCCGAGGAGCAGACCACCGCCGACGCCACGCCCAACGCGGTCCGCCTGACCGCCGCCGGCGACGCTCCCGTCACCACGGGCCGGTGACCGGAGCATGCCCGGACACACGGACAACGAGATCGTCGTCGACGCACCCCTCGACTTCGTCTGGGAGATCACCAACGACGTCCGGAACTGGCCGGACCTGTTCACCGAGTACTCCGCCGTGGACGTGCTGGAGTCCGGCCCCGACTCGGTCACCTTCCGGCTCACGATGCACCCGGACGAGGACGGGAACGTCTGGTCGTGGGTGTCGCGCCGCGAGACGGACCGCGCCACCCGCACGGTGCGGTCCCAGCGGATCGAGACCGGCTTCTTCGCGTACATGCACCTGCGCTGGACCTACGAGCCGGTCGACGACGCCCGGACCCGGATGCGCTGGCAGCAGGACTTCACGATGAAGCCGCAGGCACCCGTGGACGACACGGCGATGCAGGAGCGTCTGAACCGCAACACCGCCATCCAGATGAAGGCCGTCAAACACGCTCTGGAGGCGCGCCGTTCCCGCGTCGTCGGCGTCGGCGACGTGCCCGCCAACCGCAGGCGCGGCGCGGACCTGCGCACCCAGCTGTCGCCCGGCACCGTCGGCACGACCTGCGGGTTCTCCGGAACCGTGCGGCTGGAGCCCGGCGAGGTGATCACCGAGCACTACCACCCGTACTCGGAGGAGTTCATCCACGTGGTGGAGGGCCGGCTCAGGGTCGACCTGGGCGAGGAGCGCCGGACGGTCGATGCCGACCAGGCGGTGTTCGTGCCCAGGAACGCCCGGCACCGCATCGTCAACGAGTCGGACGCCGCGGTCCGCGTGGTGTTCTTCCTCGGCCCGCTGGCGCCCAGGCCCGACCTCGGGCACGTCGACACCGAGACCCTGGCCGAGTGGCAGGCGGGGGCCGCGGTATGACCGGCAACGGCGCCCGCCGCCCGCGCAGGGTCGTCGTCACCGGCATCGGCGCCGTGGCGCCCGGCGGCAGTACCCGCGAGGACTTCTGGGCCAGGATCGTCAGCGGGAAGCCGGCGACCCGCCGGGTGACGTTCTTCGACGCCTCGGAGTACCGCTCCCAGGTCGCGGCCGAGGCCGACTTCGACCCGGTCGTGGCGGGCCTGACCCCGCAGGAGATCCGGCGCAACGACCGCTACGGGCAGTTCGCCCTCGTGGCCGGGTCCGAGGCGGTGGCCGACGCCGGCCTGGACACCGGTGCCTGGAACGGCGAGCGCGCCGGAGTGCTCCTCGGCAGCGCCGTCGGCGCCACCATGCGGCTGGAGGACGAGTACGTCGTCCTCAGCGACCACGGCCGCCGGTGGGAGGTCGACGGGCGGTACGCGATGCCGTTCATGTACGCGGTCTTCGTGCCGTCCGCCGTCGCCACCGAAGTGGCCATCAGGCACGGCGCCCACGGCCCGTCGGCGGTCGTGTCGACGGGCTGCACCTCGGGCATCGACGCCATCGGCCTCGCCGCCCAGCAGATCGAGGAGGGCACCGTCGACGTGATGCTCTGCGGCGGCAGCGAATCCCCCATCTCGCCCATCTCGTACGCCTGTTTCGACGCCATCCGGGCCACCAGCCCGCGCAACGACGACCCCGAGGGCGCTTCCCGGCCCTTCGACGCCGACCGGCAGGGATTCGTCATGGGAGAGGGCTGCGCGGTGCTCGTCCTGGAGGAGCTGGAGCACGCCAGGCGGCGCGGGGCCCACGTCTACTGCGAGGTCACCGGCTACGCGAGCCACGCCAACGCCTACCACATGACCGGCCTGCACCCCGACGGAGTGGAGATGAGCCGGTCCATCGACGAGGCGATGGTCCAGGCCGGGCTGAACCCCGAGGACATCGGGTACATCAACGCGCACGGCTCGGGCACCAAGCAGAACGACCGGCACGAGACCGGGGCGTTCAAGCGCAGCCTGAACGGAGCGGCGTACCGCATCCCCATCAGCTCGATCAAGTCGATGATCGGGCACTCGCTCGGGGCCATCGGCGCCCTGGAGATGGCCGCGTGCGCGCTGGTGATCGACCGGGACGCCATCCCGCCGACCGCGAACCTCACCACGCCGGATCCCGAGTGCGATCTCGACTACACCCCGCTGACCGCACGCGAGGCGCACGTCGACCACGTCCTGTCCGTCGGCAGCGGCTTCGGCGGGTTCCAGTCCGCGATGGTCTTCTCCCGTCTGAAGGAGCTGTGACGCCCATGCCAGCGACGACCGAAGCCCGCCGCCGGGCGGTGATCACAGGCATCGGAGTGGTGGCGCCGACGGGCCTCGGCGTCGCCGAGCACTGGAAGACCACGCTTGCGGGCCAGTGCCGGATCGCGCCGTTCACCCGCTACCCGGACACCTCGCCGATCCGGCTGGCCGGCCAGGTCGAGGACTTCGACCCGGCCGAGCACATCAGCAACAAGTTCCTCGTGCAGACCGACCGCTGGACCTGGTTCGCCCTCGCCGCGGCCGACCACGCCCTCGGCGACTCGGGGCTCGACCTCGCCGCCCTGGACCCGTTCGACGTGTCCGTGGTGACCGCGAGCGCCTCCGGCGGCAACGAGTTCGGGCAGCGGGAGATCGAGGCCCTGTGGGCCCGGCACCCGTCCGCGGTCAGCGCCTACCAGTCCATCGCGTGGTTCTACGCGGCCAGCACCGGGCAGATCTCCATCCGCCACGGCCTCAAGGGCAGCTGCGGCGTCCTCGTCGCGGACAGCGCCGGGGGCCTCGACGTCCTGGCGCAGGTCCGCCGGAACATCGAGCGCGGCGGAGTCGCCGTCGTGGCCGGCGGCACCGAGGCCCCGCTCACGCCGTACGCCCTGGTCTGCCAGAACGACCTCGGCCGCTTCAGCCGGGCGTCCGAACCGGCGGCGGGCTACCGGCCGTTCGACGCCGCGGCGACGGGTTACGTCCCCGGGGAGGGCGGCGCCGTGCTGGTCGTCGAGGAACTGGCGGCGGCCCGGGCCCGGTCCGCCTCCGTCTACGCGGAGGTGCTGGGGCACGCGGCCACGCACGACGCCTACCACCCCTACGATCCCGCACCGGACGGGCGCCAGCTCGCCCGGGCGATGTCCGAGGCGATCGGCCGGTCGGGACTGACTCCCGAGGACGTCGACGTGGTCTTCGCGGACGCCGCGGGTGTCGCCGACGCCGACGCCGCCGAGGTGCGCGCCCTGCACACGGTCTTCGGGGACCGGGCGCGGGAGGTCCTCGTCACCGCGCCGAAGTCCATGGTCGGGCGGCTCTACTCGGGCGGCCCCCCGCTGGACGTGGCCTGGGCCTGCCTCGCCCTCACCCACGGCGTCGTACCGCCCACCGTGCACCTCGACCCGGCGTCGGCCGGACACGGCCTGAACTTCGTGGTGGAGCCGGTGCGTCCGGCCCGGCTGCGCACGGTGCTCGTGGTGGCCCGCGGCGTCGGGGGCTTCAACAGCGCGCTGGTCCTCGCCGCACCCGGCACCGCCGGGGAGCCGTCGTCCGCGCCCACCGAGGAACGACGAGGAGGAGTGTCCCGATGACCGACGTCATCACCGCACCCCTGCCGGAACTCGACGCCGACGGCGTGTTCGCCCGGCGCAGCGGTCACGAGCAGGTGGTGTTCTGCCAGGACGAGACCAGCGGTCTGCGGGCCATCATCGCCGTGTACTCGACGGCGCTCGGCCCGGCCCTGGGCGGCACCCGGTTCTACCCCTACCGCGACGAGACGGCCGCGCTCACCGACGTGCTGCGGCTGTCCCGGGCGATGGCCTACAAGAGCGCCGTCGCCGGACTGGACCTGGGCGGCGGCAAGGCCGTCATCATCGGGGATCCCCAGCGCGTCAAGACGGAGGCGCTGCTGCGCGCCTACGGCAGGTTCGTGCAGTCCCTCGGCGGACGGTACGTGACCGCGTGCGACATCGGCACCACCGAACGGGACATGGACGTCGTGGCCCGCGAGTCGCGGCACGTCACCGGGCGCAGCCGGGAGGCGGGCGGGGCCGGCGACTCCTCCGAGCTGACCGCGTACGGGGTGCTGCAGGCGATGCTGGCCGCCGCCGAACACACCTGGGGCGAGGCGGACCTGACCGGACGGCGGATCGGCGTCGAGGGCGTGGGCAAGGTGGGCCGGCGCCTGGTCGGCCGGCTCGTCGAGGCCGGCGCCTCGGTGCTGGTCGCGGACCCCGACCGCGCCGCCGTGGCCGCCGTGCTCGCCCGGCACCCGCAGGTGACCGCGGTGGCCGACGAGCACGCGCTGCGCCGCGCCGACATTGACCTCTACGCCCCCTGCGCGCTGGGCGGATGCCTCGACGAGTCCACCGTGTCGGAGCTGCGCGCCGAGATCGTCTGCGGCGGGGCCAACAACCAGCTCGCCACCGAACGGGTGCAGAAGCTCCTGTCCGACCGCCGGATCCTGTACGTCCCCGACTACGTGGCCAACGCCGGCGGCCTGATCCAGGTGGCCGACGAGATCGACGGCTTCGCGTTCGGCCGGGCGAAGGCGCGGGCGGCCCGGATCTTCGACACCACCCGCGCGGTCCTCGGCCGGGCGGCCGCCGACGGCATCCCGCCGACGACCGCCGCCGACAGGCTGGCGCAGCAGCGCATGTCCGAGATCGCCGCCCTGCGGTCGATCCACCTCTCCGCCTGACACCGACGCGAAGCCGAGAGGAGACGACGATGTGGAGCTCACTGCTGACGTTCCTGGGCCTGCTGGGCAGCGGAATCCAGGCGGGCGCACTGCTCATGGTCCTGTACGGGGTGTGCCCGACGTTCCGGCGGCTTCCCGTGCCGGAGTGGATGTCGCTGCACGTTTCGCTGGACCGCAGCATCGAGCGGTACATGCCCGCCGTCAACCTCACGACGGGCGGGGCGACCCTGCTGCTGCTGTTCACCGCGCAGGACCCGGCCGCGCGCCTGCTGCGCGGGCTCGCACTGGCCTGCAACATCGCGCTGGCGCTGATGTCCGAACTGGTCAACGTCCGTATCAACAAGGCGATCGCGCGCCGGGTGGCCGCAGCGGCACCGGCCGCACCGGCCGCCGCCGGCGGTGTGCTCACCGTCCCGCCGCCCGACGAGGCGGAGGAACGGCGCCTCGTCGCGGTCCGCGAGCGCTGGATCCACTGGCACCGGTGGCGAACCCTCGACATCGTCCTCGGCTTCGCCCTGCTGGTGACGGCCCTGCTGACGGTGTCCGGCTGAGCCCGTGCCCCGCCCCTCCACAACCCGAGAATTGGAGTACGCGTGAGGATCACCGTCATCGGATGCGGCTACCTGGGCGCCACCCACGCGGCCTGCATGGCCGACCTCGGGCACGAGGTGCTCGGCGTGGACGTCGACCTGGAGAAGACGGCCGCGCTCGCGGAGGGACGGCCGCCCTTCTTCGAACCCGGCCTCGCGCGGATCCTGGCGCGCGGTGTCGCCGACGGCCGGCTGCGGTTCACCGACTCCTACGCCGAGGCGGCCGAGTTCGGGGAGCTGCACTTCCTGGCCGTCGGTACCCCGCAGCGGTCCGACGGACGTGCCGACCTGCGGCAGTTGACCTCGGCGGTGGGCGAACTCGCCCCCCATCTGCGGCGCCCCTGCGTGGTGGTGGGGAAGTCGACGGTTCCGGTCGGGACGGCCGAGGCGCTGACCGGCATGCTCCGGCGGCTGGCACCGGCGGGCGCGGCCGCCTCGCTCGCCTGGAGCCCGGAGTTCCTGCGCGAGGGCCACGCCGTCGAGGACACGTTGCGCCCCGACCGCCTGGTCATCGGACGGGCCGAGGGCGACACCCGCTCCGCCGCGGCCCTGCGCGAGGTGTACCGCGCGCTCGTCCTCGCCGGGGTGCCGACCGTGGAGACCGACCTGGCCACCGCGGAACTCATCAAGACCGCGGCCAACTCCTTCCTCGCCACGAAGATCTCCTTCATCAACGCCATGGCGGAGGTCTGCGAGGCCGTCGGCGCGGACGTGTGGCAACTCGCGGACGCGCTGGCCCACGACTCCCGCATCGGCGGGCAGTTCCTGCAGCCCGGCCTCGGGTTCGGCGGGGGATGCCTGCCCAAGGACATCCGCGGCTTCGCCGCCCGTGCCGAGGAGGTCGGGGCCGGCCGGGCGCTGGCCTTCCTGCGCGAGGTGGACGGCATCAACGTCCGGCGGCGCGAGCGCCTGGTCGAGCTCACGGTGCAGGCCTGCGGCGGGACGCTGGACGGCCGCAGGGTCGGCGTGTGGGGCGCGGCCTTCAAACCGGGCACGGACGACATCCGGGACTCGCCCGCACTCGCGGTCGCCGCGGCCCTGCGCGAGCGCGGCGCCGAGGTCGTCGTGTACGACCCGCGGGCCCTGGACAACGCGCGCAAGACCTTCCCCGGCCTGGAGTACGCGGAGTCGGCGACCGCCGCGGCCGAGGGGACGGACGCGCTGCTGCACCTCACCGAATGGCGGGAGTTCGGCACGGTCGACCCCGCCCCGCTGGCCGCGCGGGTCCGGTCGGCGCGGCTCGTGGACGGCAGGCCCGGCCTGGACCTGGACCGCTGGCGCGGCGCGGGCTGGATCTGCGACGTGCTCGGCCGCGGCGAGACCCGTCCGGGGACGGCCGCACCGGGCCTGGACGGGAGGACGGAAATTGACGTGTAGGAACGCTATATGTACCGTCGCTACTGATCGACCGCACCTGTCGCCCGTCGTCATCACGGGCGTGCGCGCTCGCACCGGGAGAGGAAGGCAATGGGGGCTCTTGGACTCGCGCGGCTGGAATTCGCGCTCACGGTGGTCTTCCACTACCTGCTCGTCGCCCTGACACTCGGCCTGGTCCTGCTCGTCGCCCTCACCTACACCCGCTGGGTGCGCACCGGGGACCCGGTCTTCGAGCGCATGACCCGCTTCTGGGGACTGCTGTACGTGATCAACTACGCGGTCGGCATCGGCGCGGGTCTCGCGATGGAGTTCCAGCTGGGCATGAACTGGTCCGGGCTGGAGGACGCGGCGTCCGGTGTGTTCGGCGCCCCGCTGGCGGTGGAGACGGTGGTGGCCTTCTTTGCCGAGTCGACCTTCCTCGCCCTGTGGATCTTCGGCAGGCACCGGCTGCCGAAGAAGACCCACCTCACCCTGCTCTGGCTGGTCGTGGCCGCCGCCTACATGTCGGCCGTCTGGGCGCTGATCGCCAACGGCTTCCTGCACCACCCCGTCGGCTACCGCAAGCACGGCTCGGAACTGGAACTCACCAGCCCCGTCGCCCTGATCACCAACTCCAACGCCTGGATAGCGATCGGCCACACAGCCGGCGCCGCCGTGCTCACCGGCGGCTTCTTCATGCTCGGCGTCACCGCCTACCTCCAGCGGCGCGGGCGCGCCGACCGCGAGTTCCTGCGCAGGTCGTTCCGCACCGGAGCCCACGCGGCCTGCTGGGGCGCCGTCGTCACGGCCGGCCTCGGTGCGCTCCAACTCGAGGCGGTCACCAAGAAGCAGCCGGTCAAGTTCGCCGCGTTCATCGACTCCCAGGAGAAACTCAGCGCCTACGCGGCCCAGTTGCGCCAGCAGTTCGGGCAGGTCGACATGCCGCCGGCCACACTGGTGCGGTACGCGGCGCTGACCATGATGGTGATCGGCCTGCTCGCCCTCATCGTCGGCGTCTGGTCCCTGGTCGCCGTCCGCAAGGACCGGATCCTGTCCTCCCGTGTGCTGACCTGGCTGCTCCTCCCGATGACGGCCCTGCCCTTCGTGGCCAACATCGCCGGCTGGGTCTTCCGCGAGGTCGGCCGGCAGCCGTACACGGTCTACCGACTGCTCAGCACCGAGGAAGCACTGACGCCTTCGCTCACCGTCGGCCAACTCACCTTCTCCCTGGCGGTGTTCGTCACCGTGGTGGCCGTACTGCTGGTCCTCGACTGGGTCCTGCTGGCCCGGGTCGCCCGGCGCGGACCGACCGAGGACACCGGTCTGTGGACCGGCAGCATGGCGGACGACCTGCCGTCCGATCCGCAGGACGACGACCGCGACGTCGCCGTACTGGTCTGAGTACCGAAAGAGGAGAGACCGTCCATGGGATACGCCACGCTGTGGCTGTGCGCCTTCGGCGTGCTGTTCACCGGCTACCTCGTGCTCGCCGGCATCGACTACGGAGTCGGACTCGTGCTGCCGTACGTGGCGCGCGAGGACGCCGAACGCAGGCTCGCACTCAACGCGCTGGGCCCGTTCTTCCTCAGCAACGAGGTGTGGCTGCTGGTCGCCGTCGGCACGATGATCGGCACGCTGCCGGGTCTGGAGTCCCGCCTGCTGACCGGCGCCTACCCGCTGGCGGTCGTCGCGGTGGTGGGGGTGGTCGTGGTGAACGTCTCCGTGCAGCTGCGCAGCCGGAGCGCCGGGGCGAGGACGCGCGCCTTCTGGGACGCGCTGGTCCTCGGCGGTGCCGCGGCCGCGGCCTTCGGCTGGGGCGCGCTGCTCGCCGCGCTCGCCGGCGGCGTCGACCTGGACGCCGCCGGTTCCGTGACCGGCGTGGCGGGCTCCGTGACACCGCTCTCCCTGCTCGGCGGCGTGACCGCGACGGCGTTGTTCGCCGTGCACGGGGCCGCGTTCCTCACCGCGCGCGCCTACGGCGCGGTGGCGGAGCGGGCGCGGCGCGCGGTGCCGGCCCTGTCCGTCGTGGCCGGCCTGCTGCTGCTCGCCACCCTGGTGACCGGAATGTCCGGCGGCCTTCCCGACGGGGCCTTCCGGCATCCCGTGTTCGCGGTCGTGGCGCTGCTGGGGGTGACGGCCAAGCTGGCGGTGGTGGTGTGGCGCACGCCCCGCTCCGCCTGGCAGGCGTTCGCCGCTTCCGCGACGGCGGTGGCCCTGGCTCCGGTCGCGGTCGTCGCGGGCAAGTACCCGGCACTGATCACCGCGCGGGAGTCCGGTCACCGTGCCCCGGCGGTCGAGGAGCTCGCGGGCTCCAGCACGTCCCTGGCCCTGATCACCTGGACCGCGGGTCCGGTCCTGCTCCTGGTCATCGCCGTGCAGGCCTACGCGTGGTGGATCTTCCGGGGCCGGGTCACCCACCGCTCCCCGGTCTTCTACTGAGCCGAGGCCGCAGCCGTCCCACACCCGGAGGAAACCGGACATGAGCAGCGGAGGAGGCCGCGGCGGCCCGTTCGACGTCCAGCGCGTTCGACGGGTGCCGGTGCTGCGCCGGTTCCTGGTGCTGCGCACCGCGAGCGCCGTGGCCGGTGCCGCGCTCACGGTCGCCCAGGTGCTGGTCGTCGCCCGCGCGGTCACCGGCGGGGCCGTGAGCCGGGCCCTGCTGGTGACCGCGGGGGTGGTCCTGGCCGGCCGCTGCGCGCTCGCCTGGTGGGACCGGTGGTCAGCCGAGACCGCCGCCGCCCGCTGGAAACGGCGGTTGCGGCTCGACGCCGACCGGGCCGTACGCGAGGCGGGCGTGCGCGGCGACACGTCGGCGGGCTCGCTGACCACCCTGCTCACCCAGGGCGTCGACTCGGTCGACGGCTACGTCACCGGTCCGCTCGCGGCGCTGCCGGACGCGGTGGTGAGCCCCCTGGTGATCCTCACCGCGCTCTTCGTCCTCGACTGGCCCTCGGCGCTGGTCGTCCTGGTGACCCTCCCCTTCGTACCGGCGCTGCTCGCGCTCGTCGGCCTGTACACCCAGGCCCGCGCCCGGAACCGGCTGCGGGCCATGCTGCGGCTGGGCAGCCAGTTCACCGAGGCGGTCGCCGGGCTCGTGACGCTCCGCCTGCTCGGCCGGCAGGACCGCACCGCCGTACGGGTGCGCACGGCCGCCGAGGAGCACGGGCGGATCACCATGCGGGTGCTGCGGCTCGCCTTCCTGTCGTCGTTCGTGCTGGAGACCCTCACCTCGCTGTCGGTGGCCCTGATCGCGGTCCCGGTCGGCTTCCGGCTGCTGGACGGCGCCATGAGCCTGGCGTCCGCCCTCGCCGTCCTGCTCCTGACCCCGGAGGCGTACCGGGCGCTGCGCGTCCTCGGCACCCAGTTCCACGCCGCCCAGGACACGCACGCCGTCCTCGACGAGCTCGACCGGCTGACGCGCGGCGCCCCGGCACCCGCGCGGGCACCCGCGCGCACCCGCCCCCGGCTGCCCGCACCCGACCCCGCCGACGGGACGCTCGTCCTGCACGACCTGGCGGTGGGATACGACACCCCCGTGCTCACCGGGGTCCGCATGGAGCTGCCGCCCGGCCGCAGGTACGTCCTGACCGGCCCGAGCGGCGCCGGGAAGAGCACCCTGCTGCGTACCGTGGCGGGAGTGCTGCCGCCGCTCGCCGGGCACGTCCGCTCGGGAGCCGTGGACCTCGGTGACCTCGACCCGGACCGCTGGACGCGGCGGATGGCGATGGTGCCGCAACGCCCGCACCTCTTCCACGGCACGGTCGCCGACAACCTCCGCCTGGCACGGCCCGACGCCACGCGGGACCGCATGTGGCACGCCCTCGAACAGGCCGGAGCCGCGGACTTCGTGCGCCGGCTGCCGGACGGCCTGGACGCGCCGGTGGGGGAGCGTGCCGCCCGGCTGTCCGCGGGGGAGCGGCAGCGGATCGCCCTGGCGCGCGCGCTGCTGCGCGAGCCCTCGCTCCTGCTGCTGGACGAGCCGACCGCCCGCCTGGACGGCGCCTCCGAGGAACGTGTGCTCGGCGCCCTGGGACGGCTGGCGGGTTCCGTCACCCTCCTCGTCGTCACCCACCGGCCCGCGGTGGCCGAGACCGCCGACGCACTGATCGAGGTAGGCGGCGGCCGGGCCGTTCTGACCGGATCCACCTCCCGAACGGCACCCCCATGACCACACCCCACACAACACGCAACGCCCCGGCCACGTCCCCCGAGAACCCCCGCGAGACCGCCGTCGCGGTGGGTGCCGGGTCGGCGGTGTCGGCCGTGCCCGCGGTCGTTTTCGTAGCCGCTGTGTCCCGGAGGGTGGCGTCATGACCGCGGCCCACGGAAGGCGCCCTGCCGCGGCCCGGTCCGAGGAGCCCCGCGAGGCCGCTGCCGCGGTGGGTGACGGGTGGGGTGGGGTGGTCGCGCGGTTGGGGCCGGCGGCCGGGGCCGGGGTCGCCTATGAGGCGTCCGTCGTCGCTCTGACCGCCACGGCCACCTGGCTGCTGTGCCGGGCGGCGGGGCGGCCGCCGCTGGGTGTCCTGGCCGTCGCGGTGGTGCTGGTCCGGGCGCTCGCCATCGGCCGGGGCGCCTTCCGCTACGCGGAACGGCTGGCCGGACACGACGCGGTACTGGCACTCATGGCCCGGCTGCGCGGCCGCTTCTTCGAGCGTCTGGTGCCCCTGGCCCCCGGCAGGCTGCCCGGGTACCGGACGGGCGACCTGCTGGCGCGGCTCGCCTCCGACGTGGACGCGGTGCAGGAACTGCTGCTGCGGGTGGCGCTGCCGGCCGTCGCCGTGCTGGCGGTGGGGACCGCGGGCACGGTGTGGGCGACGGTCCTGCTGCCGGCCGCCGGTCCGGTGCTGGCGGCGGGCCTCGTGCTGGCGGGCCTGGTGCTGCCGGCCGCGGCCGCCCTCGTCATGCACCGCTCCGACGTCGCGCTCGCCGCCGCCCGGGCCGACCTGGCGGCCCGCACGGTGGACCTCGTCGAAGGGCTGGAGGACCTCCTGCTGAACGGCGGCCAGGAGACCGCGCAGCGCTGGGGGCGGGCCGCCGCCGACGCCGTGGAGGCGCTCGAACGCGGCAGGGCCAGGTGGCTGGCGTCCCTGACCGCGGCCGGTCTCCTCGTCCAGCTGACGACCTGTGCGGCGGTCGGCTGGACGGCGTGGCACGGCGGACTGGACCGGGTCATGGCCACCGTGCTGGTCCTCACCAGCCTGACCCTGCTGGAGGAGACGCTGCAGCTGCGCGCGGCCGGGGAACGCCTCGGCACCCTGACCGGCGCGGTGCGCAGGGTGGGCGAGGTGCTGCGGCTGCGGGTGGTCGACGAGCCCGCACAGCCGGTCCCCGCGCCCGCGCCTCCGGTGGCGCTCACGCTGACCGACGTGAGCGTCACCTACCCCGCGGCGGCGGCTCCCGCGCTGTCCGGGGTGACCTTCTCGCTGCCGGCGGGAGCACGCGTGGCGCTGGTCGGTCCCAGCGGATCGGGCAAGAGCACCGTGCTCGCGCTCGCCCTGCGGCTGCTGCGGCCCGACCGGGGCCGGGTCGCCCTCGGCGGGGTGGACATCGGCGAACTCGACGGCGCGGCACTGCGGCCCGGACTCGTGGGCGGCCTGGTCCAGGAGGCGGCCCTGTTCACCGGCTCCGTCCGGGCGAACCTGCTGCTCGCCGACCCGCACGCCACGGACGAGCGGCTGATGCGGGTGCTCGCGCGCGTCGGCGCCGCGCAGTGGGTGCGCCGCCTGCCCGACGGGCTGGACACCTGGATCGGCCGGCGCGGCGACCGGCTGTCGGGAGGCGAGCGCCAGCGTCTGCTGCTGGCGCTCGCGCTCCTGTCGGATCCGGCCGTCCTCGTGCTCGACGAACCGACCGAGTCCCTGGACCGCGCGACCGCGGACGCGGTGCTCGCCGACACGCTGGCGGCGACCGCGGGCGGTGCCGGCCGGACGGTGCTGCTGGTCAGCCATCGCCTGCACGGACTCGAGGAGTTCGACGAGATCATCGTGCTGGAAGGCGGCAGGATCACCCAGCGCGGCCCGCACGCCCGCCTGGTGGCCGAACCGGGCCACTACCGGGAACGGTGGCGTGCCGAGACCATGAAGGGCTTTTGAGCGCTCAGCGCGGCTGGGTAAGCTGAGGCAGGTGGCGCAACGGAGGACGGGGACCTGGTCCCGCATACGCGCCGGGGGGCGGTGGGACTGGTGGGACACGGCGACCGGACCTTGACGATCGACGTCTATCTGGACCAGCTCGACGGCCGGTTGCGCGGACCGCGCGCATGGCGGCGGCGGGTGCTCGACGAGATACGCGACGGCCTGCTCTGCGAGGTCGAGGGCGGCTGCTCCGAGCCGGAGGCCGTCAGCCGCTGGGGCTCGGTCGGTCTGGTGGCGGCCGAGCTCAACGAGTGCGGGCGGATAGCGCGCTGCCGCCGGATGGCCCGGATGGTCCTGCGCGGGGTGCCCTTCCTCGCCGTGGGCTGGTTCCTGGCGGTCGTACTCAGTCCGGACCCCTGGGCCGCGGAACCCGGGTTGATCCGCTGGGTGGCCCCCGCCCTCTTCGCGTCGGTGGCGGCGACCGTGGCGGGTTCGGTCTGGCTGCTGCGCCGGGCGCCGACCGCGCGACGGCCGATGGACGGGGTGGCCGGCGTCGCGACCGGTGTGGTCCTGGCCGTGCTGTGCCTGTGCGTTCTGCTGGTCTACCGGCTCGACGCCTCGCACGGACACATGTATTGGCCCGCGGTCTGCTTTTCCGGAACAATGACCACCGGATTGCTGATCGGTGTTTTCTCCGAGGCGCGCCGACTTATGACGGAGATGCGGACCCCGATCGAAGGCTGACGTCGGCGCATTTCCGGATGACGGCCAGGTTACAAGTGACCGCTCGTCAGAAATGTTTCGGGCGCCGAATCGATAGACGTCTTCGAGGAAAAGCGGAGCCGGTAAACCGCCGGTAACTCAGGCCGGTTCGTCGCCCAGTACGACCGATCGCACGGTCGCGATGATCTCCCGCCAATTGGCCCGCGTCTCGCGCAGGGCCCGCTCGCCCGCCGGTGTGATCTCGTAGACCCGGCGGCGGCGCCCGGCCGAACTGTCCCAGCTGCTGCTGATCAGATCCGCGTTCTCAAGCCGGTGCAAGGCCGGATAGACGGTGCCTGACGGCAGGTTCACCGTGCCGTTGCTGCGTTCGCGCAGTGCGGTGATGATGGCGTACCCGTGCATCGGGGCCCCGTTGAGAACGGCGAGCAGCATGCCGTCCAGGCTGCCCTTCAACTCCTCCGCTCTCATGTGAAGGGATCCTACACGTCGGCAGATGTGCTGTCCATGTCCGAAATGGTGGACCGGACCGCAGGAGGTTAATTCTTCCCCGCCGTTCGGAGGAGGTTTTGGATCCATCGGCGGATAGCGAACGCCAGTTCTTGAAAGTACACTGACGCCTGGAAATGTCGTGATCATTATCACTGCGGGGGTTTCCTTGGAAACAGTGATCTCCATTCCGCTTTTCCAGCTGGTTCCGTTGCTCTTACTGTCCCTGGCACTCGGACTCGTCGCCGGGTGCCTGGCCGACCATCTCCCACGACGCCACCGATTCGTCGTGACGCTCTGGGGCGCCGTATGCACCGCGACCGTGCCGCTGCTCATGCTGCTGCTCGCCGGAGACCGGTCCGCCGGCGCGTACGCCGTCGCCGCCGGCATGGTCTGCCTGCCCGGCACCGTGGGCTTCGTGGCCGTCCTGCGCCGGCGGCCGGGCCGGCCGAACCCGGCCACCCTGCCCGTGCCCGCCCCGGCGCCGGACCGGGCGCACCTCCCCGGCCGCCCGCCCGCCCACGCGGAACTGGCGAGCCGACTGCACGACACCGTGGGGCAGGGCCTGACCGCCATCGCCATGCAGGCCCGCACCGCCCAGGAGGACGACCACCGCCTGCGGGTGATCGGCGAGACCGCCGCCCACACGATGGTGGAGCTGCGCAAGGCCATGGGACAGCTCCGCGGCGAGGACAGGGGACCCGGACCGGCCGACGAGTGCCTCGTCGACGTCGTGAACCGGCTGCGCCGGACCGGCCTGGCCGTCGTGTTCCGCAGCCGCGGCACGGACGAGCACCTGCCGGCGGCCCTGCGGGCCGTCGTCGTGCGGGTCGCCCGTGAGTCGCTGACCAACGCCCTGAAGTACGCCCCGGGTTCGAGCGTCCTGGTGGAGTTCCGCGTCGACTGCTCGGTGCGGCTGCGCGTGTGGTCGTACGGCCGTTCGCAGCTCCCGTTCGGCCGGGACCGTCACGTCGGGGGACCCGGGGCCGACCCGGCGCCGTGGTCCGGGGGGCAGGGCAGCCGCTCCATGCAGCGCCTCGTCGCGGAGCACGGCGGCTGCCTGACGACCGGCGCCGACGAACGCGGCTTCACCGTGCTGGTCCACCTCCCGCTCGCCCACAGCGTCGCCGTCCCCAAGGCACCGGCGCCGACGACAGGCTGACCGTCGTCCGCTCACCGGCCGCCCGTCATCCCATCCCGACCTCATTCCGATCCCACCCCACATGACGGGACTGCAGTCGTGGAACAGATCGATGTACTGATAGTCGATGATCACCCTCTCGTGCGTGACGGCATTCGCATGGCCATATCCGACCAGCCGGACATCAATGTCATCGGTGAGGCGGACAGCGGCCTGCACGCCGTGTACACGGTGCGCAGGACGAAGCCGGACGTGGTGCTGATGGACGTGTCGATGCCGCCCGGCATCAGCGGCATCGAGGCCAGCCGGATGCTGCTGCTCGACCCGGCCGTCGTCGACACCCGGATCGTGATCCTCAGCGTGCACGTGGACGACGACACGCTCTTCGAAGCGCTGCGCTGCGGAGTGAGCGGCTTCCTCCTCAAGGACTCGCCGCCCGAGCGGATCCTCGAGGGCATCCGCACGGTGGCGCGCGGCGGGTCCGTCCTGTCACCCGGGCTCATCGCCACCGTCATAGCCGAGTTCGCCCGCAGGCCGACCGTCACCCGCACCCAGGAGGACGGACTGGACCGCCTCACCTCCCGGGAGTTCGACGTGTTCAAGCTCCTGGTGTGCGGCTATCACAACGAGGAGATCGCCAAGCTCCTCGTGGTCGCCGAGAGCACGGTGAAGTCACACGTCCAGCGGCTCTACGAGAAGTTCGGCGTGCGCGACCGGGTGCAGCTGGTGATCTACGCCTACGAGCACGGCCTGATCAGCCTGGGGCAGTCCGCGTGGCAGAAGCAGCGGTCCGACCGCGGCCTCGACGCCGCCGGGCGGGCCCCCGCCGGCGTACTCCCGCGGGAGTAACCGGTCGTCGCTGCGCCCTCGGGAGTAAGGGCGTTTTACGCCGCCGGCTCGATGCCCCGGCACGGGCAGGACGGGAGTCTGGGTGCCATGGACACGTTGCGAACCGGACCGCGGCTGCGGCTGCGGAAGCCGACCCGGACCGGGCGGCCCGCGCATTCCCGCTCACACATCTGGATCCCCTGGGCCGTGATCGGCCTGTGGGTGGCGCTGGTGGCACTGGCCGTGCCGTTCGCCGGAAAGCTGGGCGGGGCGACCACCGACCAGCAGGTCGACTACCTGCCGGCCGGCGCCCGGTCGACCCAGGTGGCCCGGATCCTGGACGCCATGCCCGGCGGCGGAACCACCGACCTGGTGCTGGTCTACCAGCGGGCCGGCGGCCTGACCGCGGCCGACCGGACGGTGGCCCAGGACCGGGCCGCCGCCCTGGACCGGCAGCTGGACCTCGTCGGCCCGGCGCCCCGGACCATCGTGGGCGAGGACGGCCGCACCCTGATGATCCCGGTGTCGGTCGCCCAGAGCGCCGGCGACGGCAAGACGGTGGTCGCCGACGTCCGCACCCAGGTGGCCCAGGACCGGCACGACGGGCTCACCGTCGAGGTGGGCGGCTCGGGCGCGCTCGCCGCCGACATGGACAGCACCTACGGCTCGATCGACGGCCTGCTGCTCGTCGTCACGGTCGCCGTGGTGGCCGTCCTGCTGATCGCCACCTACCGCAGTCCGCTGCTGTGGCTCCTGCCCCTGGTGTGCACCGGGGTGGCGGCCGTCGCCGCGACGGCCGTGGCCTATCTGCTGACCCGGCTGTCCGGACTGACCGTCAACACGATGAGCAGCGCCGTCATGACCGTGCTGGTCTTCGGCGCGGGAACCGACTACGCCCTGCTGCTCATCGCCCGCTACCGCGAGGAACTGCACACCACCGAGGGCACCTACCAGGCCATGCTGCACGCCCTGCGGCGCACCGGGCCGGCGGTGGCGACCTCGGCGGGAACCGTGGTCGCCGGCCTGACGGTGCTGCTGCTGGCCGACATGAACAGCACCCGCGCCATCGGCCCGACCGGCGCGGTCGGGGTGCTCTGCGCGCTCGCCGCCATGACCACGCTGCTGCCCGCGGTGCTGGTGCTGCTCGGGCGGCGGATGTTCTGGCCGCTGGTCCCGGCCTACGGCGCCCGGCCGGCCGCCCGGCACGGCCTGTACCACCGCATCGGCGCCCTGGTCACCCGGCGACGCGTGGTGACCCTGGTGACCGGACTCGTGGTGCTGGGCGCGCTCGCGCTCGGCACGCTGAACCTCTCCGGCCGGCTGCGGCAGGAGGACGCCTTCACCCAGCGGCCCGAATCGGTGACCGCCATGCAGGAACTGGCGGCCGCGTTCCCCGGCCAGAGCAGCCAGCCGATCACGGTCCTCGCCCACACGCCGGACGCCCGGTCGGTGGCCGCCGAGGCACGGAGCACCCCGGGAGTGGCCGAGGTGACGACCGGCCGCAGCGCGCGCGGCTGGACCGAACTCGGCGTCACCGCGACCGGTCAGCCGGAGAGCCCGGCGGAGACCGCGACCATCGAACGGCTGCGCACCACCCTGGGCGACCGGGCCCTGGTGGGCGGCGAGAGCGCGCAGCGCATCGACACCGACGACACCACCGGACGCGACCAGACCGTGGTGATCCCGCTGGTGCTGGCCGCCGTCTTCCTGCTGCTGGCCCTGCTGCTGCGCAGCCTGGTGGCCCCGCTGGTGCTGCTGGGCGCGGTGGTGGTGGTCTGGGTGGCCGCACTGGGCCTGGGCGGACTGGTCTTCGGACCGCTCTTCGGCTTCGTCGGCAACGACCCCTCCCTGCCGCAGCTCAGCTTCGTCTTCCTCGTCGCGCTCGGCGTCGACTACGGCATCTTCCTGCTGCACCGGATGCGTGAGGAACGCGCGGTGCTGCCGGCCCTCACCGCCACCGGCGGGGTCATCGCCTCGGCGGGCGTGGTGCTGGCCGCCACCTTCAGCGTGCTGACCGTGCTGCCCCTGGTGTCGATGGTGGAACTGGGCTTCGTGATCGCGGTGGGCGTCCTGCTGGACACGTTCCTCGTCCGGTCGTTCCTGGTACCGGCCGCCGCCCTGCTGCTGGGCCGCCGCCTGTGGTGGCCGGGCAGGGAGTCCGCCCCGACCCCGGCGGCGTCGGAGCAGCCCGCGGAGCCGGCCGAACGGGAACATGAGACGAGGCGATGACCGTGGCCTCGGCTTCGGCACCGCTCGGTCGGACGAGGCGGGCGCCGGCGGGCCCCGGGAAAGGAAGGCGTGACGTGATGTCGGCCATCGCGCGCACAGGGCGTCTGCCGTCCCTCACCAGGTCGGAGATCCTGGTCCCGCTCGCGGTACTGGTGGTGCAGTCGGTGCTGGCCGTCGTCCTGGACGAGTCCAGCGGCGCCCGGCCGGACGCCGTCGGCCTCGTGCTCCTGACGGCCGGCGCCGTGCTCCTGGCCGGTCGGCGGCGCGCCCCCATGGCCACGGCGCTGGCGGTCGTCGCCGTGCTGGCCGTCTACCACACGGCCGACTACAACCACCTCGCCGCGGTGCCGGCCAGCCTGGTGGCGCTGTACGCGCTGGCCCTGGCCGGGCCTCAGTGGCGGACGTACACGACCGTCACCGCGGCCATCGGGCTCATGATGGGCATCATGCTGGCGAAGGACGATTCCAACACCGCCTGGGACATCCTGCGCAACGGGGGCTGGATCCTGGCGGTCGTGGTGATCGGGGACGCGGTGCGCATACACCGTCAGTACGTCGCCGCCATCGTCCAGCGGGCGGAGCGCGCCGAGCGGACCCGTGAGGAAGAGGCCGCCCGGCGGGTGGCGGAGGAACGCATGCGCATCGCGCGCGACCTCCACGACCTGCTCGCCCACAGCATCACGCTGATCGGCGTGCAGGCGTCGGTCGCCGCGCACGTGCTGGTCGAGGACCCCGAACTGCTGGACGGAAAGGGCCTGGCGAAGACCTTGCAGACGATCTCCGACACCTGCCGGGAGGCCCGCGCGGAACTGCGCACCACCCTGCGGGTGCTGCGCGGCGACGAGCCGGACGGCGAGCGCGAGCCGGTACCGGGCCTGGACGGACTGCCCGCCCTGGCCCGCGCGGCGGAGGCGGCCGGCGCGCTGGTCGGCCTCGACTACACCACTGCGCCGCAGGTACCGGCGCCCGTCGGGGTGGCCGCGTACCGGATCGTGCAGGAGGCGCTGACCAACGCCGTGCGGCACGCGCCGGGTTGCCGGGTCCGGGTGCGGCTGACCGCCGACGCCCGGCGGCTGCGGGTGACCGTGGAGGACGACGGGCCCCGCCCCGGGCAGGTGCCCGCCGACACCAGCGGCACCGCGGGGTACGGACTGGTGGGCATGCGGGAACGGGCCCGCAGCGTCGCCGGTACCCTGACGGCCGGACCCGGGCCGCACGGACGCGGCTTCGCGGTCGAGGCCGAACTGCCCTTCAACCAGGGTCTGGAGAACGGCGGATGACCGACGACGCGCCGATCCGCGTGCTGCTCGCCGACGACCAGGCCCTGGTGCGCGGCGCTTTCGCGCTGCTCATCGGGTCGGCCCCGGACATGGAGGTGGTCGGCGAGGCCGCCACCGGCCGCGAGGCGTACGAACTGGCGCGCAGCGCACGCGCGGACGTGGTCGTCATGGACATCCGCATGCCCGAGACGGACGGCATCGAGGGGACCCGCCTGATCGCCGCCGACGAGGACATGGCGGGCGTCCGGGTCCTGGTGCTCACCACCTACGACACCGACGAGCACATCATGGCGGCGCTGCGGGCCGGGGCCAGCGGGTTCATGGTCAAGGACACCCTCCCGGCCGACCTGCTGCGGGGCGTGCGCACGGTGGCCGCCGGTGACGCGCTGCTCTCCCCGGGGCCCACCGCCCGCGTCATCGGCCGCATCCTGCGTCTGCCCCAGGCGGCCCCGCCACCGGACGGCCGCCTCGACGCGGAACGCCTCGCCGCCCTGTCCCCCCGTGAGCGCGAGGTCCTCACCCTGGTGGCCCGGGGCCTGAACAACACGGAGATCGCCCAGGCGCTGTACCTGAGTCCGCTCACCGCGAAGACGCACGTCAGCCGCATCATGAGCCGCCTCGGCGCCCGAGACCGGGCCCAACTGGTCATCATCGGCTACGAGACCGGCCTCGTCGTCCCCGGCACCCGGACCTGACCACGGCCGCCACGCCACCCGCCGCGATCCAGCGCGTCATGCCGTCTCGGCGGCGGTGCTGCTCACCCCGGGCGGGGCCGACGTCCTGCGGCGGTGGCCCGTTGGTGCGACCGCCGCGCACCCGGGCCGCGACGAGCCGCGCACACCGCGGACGGGGGACGCGTGACCGTTCCCGCTGCCGGGGCCCGGTGTCCGCCGCGGCCCGGTGCGGGCGGTGGGAGGATGCGGGCAGGGCGAGCGAGGGGCGGGGCACGTGGGGCGGGGCGAGCGGGAGGCGGTCGCGAGGGGGACACGGCTGTACGAGGCGGCCCGGAACGTGGTCGCGGACCACGACGGGGCCGTGGCGGCGGTACGGGCCGCACTGACCCCGATCCACGACGCCGCGGTACGACGGGAACTCGACGCCATCCCGGTCACCCGGCTGCAGGACGTCACCGAAGGGCGGCTGCGGCTGGGCGGCGTGGAGCAGAGCGGCCTGCGCACGGTGGGCGACGTGCTCGACGCGGGCCCCTACCGGCTGCGCCAGATCCCCGGGGTGGGACAGCGCACCGTCGACCAGATGCTCGCCGCGGCCCGCAGGCTCAGCGACGCCGTGCACGAGACCGTGGCCGTCCACCTCGACGTGGACCGGCCGGACCCCGGCACCACCGCGCTCGTCAGGGCTCTGCACGTGCTGGTGGAGGCGGGACCGGAGGCACGGCGCGCCGTCGACCGGGCGGCCGCCCTGGCCGAGCGGCTGTGCCCGCTGCAGGCCGCCGCGGGGCCCGCCGCCGGCCGGTTCCGGATGCTCCTGGCCGGCCGGGAGAAGAAGGCGCGGGCACGGGCGGCGGTGACGGAGCTCCGCTCGCTGCTGGACGAGGCGGAGCGGGCGGAGCTGCCCGGACTGTTCGCCCAGGCCTCGGTCGACCTGCTCCGCGGCCCGTCGTCCGACCTCGCCGCCTGGGCGGACTTCGAACTCCGCTCGGCCGACTACTACGGGCTGCTCGCCGAGATCTCCGGACGGGCCCCCGACACCGCGGCCGCCGAGGGCTTCCTGCCGGACGAGATCGCCGAGCGGGTACGGACCCAGCACCTCGACGACACGCACCGACGGGTCTCCCTGCGCGGCTATCAGGCCTTCGGCGCACGGTTCGCCCTCGCGCAGCGCAAGGTCGTGCTCGGCGACGAGATGGGCCTGGGGAAGACGATCCAGGCGATCGCCGTGCTGGCCCACCTGGCCGCCGAGGGGCAGAGCCACTTCATGGTGGTGTGCCCGGCGAGCGTCCTCGTCAACTGGACCCGGGAGGTCGAGGCCCGCAGCGCCCTGCGTGTCCTGCTGCTGCACGGCCCCGACCGGCACGACGCGTTCGCCGACTGGAAGGGCCGCGGCGGGGTCGCGGTGACCACGTTCGACGCCCTGCGCGGATTTCCCGCACCGGGCGGCGGTGAGGTCGGTCTGTTCGTGGTCGACGAGGCGCACACCGTGAAGAACCCGAAGGCCAAGCGGTCCCAGGCGGTGGCCCGGTGGGCCGAATACTGTGAGCGCGCCCTGTTCATGACCGGAACCCCGATGGAGAACCGGGTCGCGGAGTTCCGCAACCTGGTCGGGATGCTCGACGACGGCATCGCGAAGGCCCTGGCGGACGGGGACGCCCTGGCCGGATCGGTCGCCTTCCGCAAGGCCGTCGCCCCCGTCTACCTGCGGCGCAACCAGCAGGACGTGCTCACCGAACTCCCGAGCCTCCAGCGGACCGACGAGTGGGAGGAGCTGAGCGCCTCGGACGAGGAGGCGTACCGCGAGGCCGTGCGCTCCGGGAACTTCATGGCGATGCGCAGGGCCGGGTACGCGCGCCCGGAGGGGTCGGCCAAGCTGGAGCGGCTCCGGGAGATCGTCGAGGAGGCCGCCGAGAACGGGCAGAAGACCGTGGTCTTCTCCTACTTCAAGGACGTGCTCCAGGTGGTCCGGGACGCACTCGCCGAGGCACCCCCCGACGCACTCGCCGACGGCACCGCGGTCTTCGGTCCCCTCACCGGTGCCGTGCCCGCCGCGCGGCGGCAGCGGACCGTCGACGACTACGCCGCCGCCCCGGGCCCCGCCGTGCTCCTCGCGCAGATCCAGGCGGCCGGCGTCGGCCTCAACCTGCAGGCCGCCTCCGTGGTCGTCATCTGCGAACCCCAGCTCAAGCCCACCGTCGAGCACCAGGCGGTGGCCAGGGCCCACCGCATGGGCCAGGTCAGACCGGTCCGCGTGCACCGGCTGCTCGCCACCGGGGGAGTGGACGAACGCCTGGTGCGGATGCTGGAGCGCAAGACCCGCCTGTTCGACGCCTATGCCCGCCGCAGCGCGGTCGCCGAGGCCACCCCGGACGCGGTCGACGTGTCGGACGCCGACCTGGCCCGCCGGATCGTCGAGGAGGAACAGGCCCGCCTGGGTGTGCCGGCGGCGTGGGCCGCCACGGCCGAGTGAAGCCCGGGGGAGCGGTGGTCCGTGCCGCTACCCCGATCCCCGGAGCTGCAGCTCGGCCCCCACGACCAGTTCGTCCGCCGGCAGGGGAACGCTCCCGGTCAGCAGCCTCGCCGCCTGGTCGACCGCGAGCGCCCCGAGGCCGCGGATGTCCAGGGCCACCGTGGTCAGCGGGGGCTCCACCAGCGCGCCCAGCCGCAGCCCGTCGAAGCCGATCACCGCGAGGTCACCTGGGACCTCACGGCCCATGCGGCGGGCGGCGCGCAACGCCCCGAAGGCGATGATGTCGTTGAAGACGAACACGCCGGTCAGGTCGGGGTGGTCCGCGAGGAGTTCCTGGAGCGCCCGCTCCCCGCCCTCCGCGCTCTGGTCGGCGCGGGCCACCGAACCGGCGTCCAGCCCGCACGCGGCCATCGCGGCGTCGAACCACGCGTGCCGGACGCTCGGTTCGGACCGTTCCATGTGGTCCAGCATGCCGATGCGCCGGTGGCCCGCCCCGGTGAGGTGCCGGATCGCCGCGTGGACGCCCGCCTCCCCGTGGATCCGGATCGAGCTGAACCGCTCGCCGCAGGGCGCGCGGTCGATGAGGACGACGGGCAGCCCCCGGGTCAGCCGGGCGATCTCCTCCTCCGGCAGGCTCAGGTAGCCCACGACCGCGTCCACCTGCGAGGCGATCACCTCCAGCGTGCCCCGCTCCTCCTCGACGCGGTCACCGGTGTCGTACACGACGACGTGCCAGCCGCGGCCCCGGGCCGCCTCCAGCGCGGCGGCGGCGACCTCGGTGAAGAACGGGTTGAGCAGGTCCGGGATCACCAGGCCGACGCTGACCGTGTCCTGCCGCACCAGCCCCCGGGCGAACCTGCTCGGCCGGTACCCCAGCGCGAGGGCCGCGTCGAGGACGCGCTGCTTGGTGGAGACGCCGATCTCGCCCTTGTCGTTGAGCGCCCGTGACACGGTCTGCCGGGACACCCCCGCGGCCTCGGCCACATCGTCGATCGTCACCCTGCGGGGGCCGGTCCCCGACGACGCCATCACTCACCTCCACGAGACTGCCGACACGCCCGCGCCGCGGGAAGCCGCAGGGACGCGTCGCAGGGACACCGAGTATGCCGTGTCCCGGAGCACCCGGTCTTGACACTCCCACGGGCCGGAGCCCACACTCCGAAACGCCTCCCGTTACCGCTCCCGTGAGCGCTCACGGTACCGTCCGCCACCCGCTGAACAGAAGGTTGTGACCCCTTGCGCTCCTCGCTCCCCGCGCACGTGTCGGACCCCGCGCCCGGCCACGGCGACCTGCGTCCGGCCCGCTCCTGGCTGCACTCCGACGCGCCCGCCGTCTCGCTCAACGGCCCCTGGCACTTCCGGCTGTCGCCCACCGCGGCCGTGTCCGAGGACTTCGCGACCGAGGACTTCGACGACCGCGGCTGGGACAGCATCCCGGTGCCCGCCCACTGGGTCCTGGAGGGCGACGGCGCCCACGGCCGCCCGATCTACACGAACGTCCAGTTCCCCTTCCCGATCGACCCGCCGCACGTCCCCGACGAGAACCCCACCGGCGACTACCGCCGGCACGTCGACCTCCCGGAGGACTGGCGGGACGCCGAGCGGGTCCTGCTGCGCTTCGACGGCGTGGAGTCGCTGTTCCGGGTGTGGGTGAACGGCGTCGAGATCGGCGCCGCCAGTGGCAGCCGGCTGGCCCACGAGTTCGACGTGACGTCCGCCGTCCGCCCCGGCGACAACGTCGTCGCCGTCCGCGTGCACCAGTGGTCGGCGGCCAGCTACCTGGAGGACCAGGACCAGTGGTGGCTGCCCGGCATCTTCCGGGACGTCACCCTGCTGGCCCGCCCGGCCGGCGGCATCGAGGACGTCTGGCTGCGGACGGGGTACGACGACGGGCGCGGCCGCGTCGAGGCCGAGATCACCGCCGGCGCGGGCGCGTTCCCGGTCACCCTGCGCATCCGCGAACTGGGCGTCGAGCAGGTCTGGGAGACGGCGGCCGACGTGGCGCCGGTCGAGGTGGCCGCCGTCGAGCCGTGGTCGGCCGAACTGCCCCGCCTGTACGACGCGACCGTCTCCTCGGCCGCCGAGACCGTCACCCTGCGGGTCGGGTTCCGCACCGTCGAGATCCGCGGTGACCGGTTCCTGGTCAACGGCCGCCGGGTGGTCTTCCACGGGATGAACCGGCACGAGACCCACCCCGAGCGCGGCCGGGTCTTCGACGAGGCGCACGCCCGCGCGGACCTGGCCCGGATGAAGCGGTTCAACGTGAACGCCATCCGCACCAGCCACTACCCGCCGCACCCCCGGCTGCTCGACCTCGCCGACGAACTCGGCTTCTGGGTCGTCCTCGAATGCGACCTGGAGACCCACGGCTTCGAGAAGGTCGGCTGGGCCGGCAACCCCACCGACGACCCCGCCTGGCGCGCCGCCTGCCTGGACCGCGTCGAGCGCACCGTGGAACGGGACAAGAACCACCCCTGCGTCGTGCTCTGGTCGCTCGGCAACGAGGCCGGCACCGGCGCCAACCTCGCCGCCATGTCGGCCTGGGTGCACGCCCGCGACCCCGAGCGTCCCGTGCACTACGAGGGCGACTACACCGGCGACTACACCGACGTGTACTCCCGGATGTACTCGACGGTGCCGGAGACCGAGCAGATCGGCACCGACGGCTCCACCGCCCCGCTGCTGGGCTGCACCCCGGCCCAGGGCGCCCGGCAGCGCACCAAGCCCTTCCTGCTCTGCGAGTACGCCCACGCCATGGGCAACGGCCCCGGCGCCCTCGACCAGTACGAGGAACTCGTCCACCGCCACCCGCGGCTGCACGGCGGGTTCGTCTGGGAGTGGCGCGACCACGGCATCTCGGCCACCGCCCCGGACGGGACGCCGTACTTCGCGTACGGCGGGGACTTCGGGGAGGTCGTGCACGACGGCAACTTCGTGATGGACGGCATGGTGCTGAGCGACGACGTGCCGACGCCCGGCCTGTACGAGTACAAGGCCGTCGTGCAGCCGATCCGGTTCGCGTTCGACGGCGGCGAACTCGTCGTCACCAACCTGCGGCACTCGGCCGACACCTCCGACCTGCGCTTCCGCTGGCGCGTCGAGCACGACGGGAACCCCGTGGACGCGGGGGACCTGGAGGTACCGGTGGTCGCGGCGGGCGGATCGGCGCGGGTGGCGCTGCCGCCGGTCGCGGTCGCGGCGGACGCCGAGACCTGGCTGACGGTCGAGGCGGTGCTCGCGGCGGAGACCGCCTGGGCGCCCGAGGGGCACGAGGTCGCCGCCGCCCAACTGGACCGCACGGTACACCGCCCGGTGCCCGCGGTCCGCCCCCGCACCGGCTGGCGGCCGGGGGAGGGGACCCTCGCCCTCGGCATCGCCGAGTTCACCGGCGGCTCCCTCACCCGCCTCGCCGGCCGCCCGGTGACCGGCCCCCGGCTGGAGCTGTTCCGGGCGCCCACCGACAACGACGAGGGCACCGCCGACCGGCTGGAGGGCAGCGACGCGAGCCTGGCCGAGGTGTCCAGCGCCGCACTCTGGCGGCGCGACGGACTCGACCGGCTGACCACCCGCCGCGTCGGCGTGGAACAGGCCACGGACGCGCTGCGCACCCTCGACCGGGTCTCCGCCGCCGACTCCGCGCTCTCGGTCACCGTGGAGACCGTCTGGACGGTCGAGGACGGCGAACTGGAACTGCGCGTGGAGATCGAGCCCTCGCGCGGCTGGGGGACGGTGTGGCCGCGGATCGGGGTGCGCTTCGAACTGCCCGACGGCACGGCACCCGTGGACGGCGCCCGGTGGTTCGGCCTCGGCCCGCTCGAGTCCTACCCCGACAGCATGCGCGCGGCCCGCACCGGTCACTTCACGGCCGGTGTGGCGGACCTCTCGGTCGACTACGCGCGTCCCCAGGAGACCGGCCACCGCTCCGGGCTGCGGCACCTCACACTGACCAGCGGCGACACCGACGTCCTGCGCCTGACGGCCCTGCCCGACCCGCGCGGGCGGCGCCCCGGCTTCACCCTCGCCCGGCACACCCCGCAGCAACTCGACCGCGCCGCCCACCCCTTCGAGCTCCCGGAGTCCGCCACCAGCCACCTGATCATCGACGCGGCCCAGCACGGCCTCGGCTCCCGGGCCTGCGGGCCGGACGTGTGGCCCGAGTTCGCCCTGCGCCCGGAGGCCCGCACCATCAGGCTCCGCATCACCCCGGGAACCTGAGCCTGAGCCTGCGGCGGCCCCGGCGGCTCACCCCGCCGGGGCCGGTTCCGTGATCCAGCCCGCGGCCAGGACCAGCCGGCTCTCGCGGTGTACGGCGAGGAAGCCGAACGGCCGGTCGAAGACGGCTCGGACCACGGTGGACTCGTACCGGTGCTGCGGCGGGCCGCCGCCCGGTGCCGCCAGGACGGCCGTCACCGCGGCGGCCCGGAAGCCCAGCGGGCCGAACTCGGCGAGCGCGGACTGCCCGGCCGCGCCGATGGCGAGCGGCGCCGCGCTGATACCGGGGAAGTGCCCCTCGCGGGCGTCGGCCGCCGTGGACAGCCCGAACAGGCCGTGCAGTTGCAGCAGGTCGTGGTCCGCGCGCACCGTGAACCCGACGGTCGTCACGTCGAGCCGCATCGGGTCCGGGGTGAGGGACGGCTGTCGCTCCACGACCACGCCGGGACCCGCGGGCCCGTAGGGCAGCCGGCCGCCGGTCGTCACCGGCAGGGCCCGTTCCAGGACGCCGATGCCGGCGCCCAGCACCTGCCCGGGCGCCATCCCCTCCGCGCCGAGCAGCAGATGGACGTCGAGGCCGTTGCCGCCGGGCACCCTGACCGTGGTGACCGCCCCGTCCGGGCCCGCGGTCACCCCGATCCGGTCCGGGCGGACGCTGCTGCGGTGCAGACCGGCCAGCGCCCGGCCCTGCCACGGGCCGGAGCCCGGCCGCAGCACGGTCTCCCGGAACGGGTGCCGCCAGTCCGTGCGCAGCGCCAGCGCGGTCGCCAGGACCAGCCGGGCCCCGTCGGCCAACCGGACCGGCATCCGCTCCACCAGACCACCGGTGCGCTCGGCCGCCCACGCGTCCAGCGCCTGCCGGGACGCCGCGGCATCGGGCCCGAGCACCCCGTGCGCGTCGGCGGGCAGCCCCGCCGCCCACTGTTCGCGCAACTGCAGCGCACGGTCGGTCCACAGCCCCAGGGCCGACGCCACGCCGGGCATCGCGTCCAGCCCGGCGAGTAACTCCCGCGCACCGGCCGCCGCCCGGTCGGCCCGCACCCCCACGGCCCGGGTCAGTTCGTCCCGGGCGGGTCCCGTGGCGCCGTCGGCGAGGAAGGCCAGCAGCGGCCAGACCCCGGCGGCCGAGAAGACCGTGCCCTGCCTGGTCCCCCGCGCCCAGCGTGCGGTGAGCGCGTTCACGGCGCTGACGGTGTCGTTCATTCGTCGTCCTCCCAGGGACACTCGGGGAAGGGCAGGGGACCCGTGGGCCGGTCCACCACGAGGACGTGCGGGGACGTCGCCGCGGACGCCGTGCGCACCCTCATTCCGCCCCCGTTCACGGCGCGCCTACGATGCGCGCAGTCGTACGTCAGTTCAGCCGTCCGTTTCCGCGCGGCCGACGCCCCCTCAGGAGCACGGTACCGGTGTCCATACCTCCGCCTCCCGGCCCCCACCAGCGACAAGGGCCGTATCAGCCGCCTCAGTCGGGCCTGCCGCAGTACCCGCAGCACCCGCAGGCGCCGTACGGGCAGCAGCCGCCGTACCCCTCGCCGTACCAGCCCTGGGGCCAGGGCTACGGGCCCCACCCGGTCCAGCCGCCCGTCAACGGTCTCGCCATCGCCTCCCTCGTGCTCGGACTGCTGTGCTGCCTGCCGGGGGTCGGGCTGGTGCTGGGTGCGGTCGCGCTGGTCCAGATCCGCAGGCGGGGGGAGCGCGGCAGGGCGATGGCAGTGACCGGCTCGGTGCTCTCCGGGGTCGGCCTCGCCCTGTTGGTGCTGATGCTGGCCACGGGCGGCGCGGCCGGCTTCTGGGAGGGCTTCAAGGAGGGCGCGCGCGACCGCGCCGGCCTCTCGCTGAGCACGGGCGACTGCTTCGACACCCCGGACCACGCGCTCGACGACGACCTGATCACCGACGTCACCCCGGCCGCCTGCGACGAGGGTCATGACGGCGAGGTCTTCGCCACCTACCGCCTCAAGGGCAGCGCCTACCCGGGCGACGACGCGATCGGAGACTCCGCCGACGACCGCTGCTACGGCCTGGAGGACACCTACGTCCTGGACGTCTGGGCGGTCCCCGACGACGTCGCCGTCTACTACTTCACGCCCAGCGAGGACAGTTGGGCCGCCGGGGACCGGGACGTGGTCTGCGTCTTCGGCAGTTCCACCAGCGGCGGCCGGCTCACCGAGTCCTACCGCCAGGGCCCCGACGCCTACTCGGCCGACCAACTCGCCTACCTCAGGGCCGCGCACGTCCTGAACACCGCCCTGGACACCGCCCCCGACTCCGCGTACGTCGAGGACGACCTGTCCGGGAACAAGGCGTGGGCGGGGCGCATGGCCGCGGCGCTGGGCAAGCAGACGGCGATGCTCCGCGGGCACCGGTGGGGCGCCGCGACGAAACAGCCGGTCCTGGCCCTCGCCGCCGACCTCGACAGGGCCCGCGCCGAGTGGGCGCAGGCCGCGCGGGCGCCGGACGTCGACACCTTCTTCACGCACTATGACAAGGGGTACAAACTGATCGACCCGCACCGCACGGTGACCGTACGCGATGCTCTGGGGCTCACCACCGTCCCGCCCGCGTACGAGGACGGCAGCGGCGGCGCGGACGGCGGCGCGGGGAACGGAGGGGGCGGCTCCGGCGTCGAGGTGTGAGCGGCGTCAGAACGGGGAGAAAATGCCTGCGCAAGGCCTCCCGCAACCCTTTGTCATCACATCGAGTGATTCTCTGGCCTTTGCTTGCACCGCTCGACCCACGGTTGCCACGCTGTTGCTGTCTGTACAACCTGATGGGAGCGGCCAGTGACTTTCGGTGAGCAGCCGGCGTATCTGCGTGTCGCGGGTGATCTCCGCAAGAAGATCGTCGACGGTTCGCTGCCCCCTCATACGCGGCTCCCCTCCCAGGCGCGCATCCGCGAGGAGTACGGCGTCTCGGACACCGTCGCCCTGGAGGCCCGCAAGGTGCTGATGGCCGAGGGCCTGGTCGAGGGCCGATCCGGCTCCGGGACCTATGTGCGCGAGCGGCCCGTGCCCCGGCGGGTGGTCCGCTCCGGGTACCGGCCGGCGGGCGGCGCCACCCCGTTCCGGCAGGAGCAGGCCGATGCGACGGCGCGCGGCACCTGGGAGTCCCGCAGTGAGCAGGCCGCGGCGGGCAGCGCCATCGCCGACCGGCTCGGCATCCAGGTCGGCGACCGGGTGATGCGCACCCGCTATCTGTTCCGGGACGCGGGCGAGCCGATGATGCTCTCCACCTCCTGGGAACCCCTGGCCGTCACCGGCCGTACCCCCGTGATGCTGCCCGAGGAGGGCCCGCTCGGCGGGATGGGCGTGGTCGAGCGGATGCGCGCCATCGACGTCATCGTGGACAACGTCACCGAGGAGGTCGGCGCCCGTCCCGGCCTCGCCGAGGAACTGCTCGCGCTCGGCGGGGTCCCCGGCCATGTGGTCCTCGTGATCCAGCGGACGTACTTCGCCTCCGGCCGCCCGGTGGAGACCGCGGACGTCGTCGTCCCGGCGGACCGCTACCGCGCCTCCTATCACCTGCCGGTGAGATAGCGCGCCTACCACCCCTCGGTGAAGTAGCGCACACCCCTGCGGTGTTGCACGCCTGCCCGGGGCGGGCCCCCTTCCCTGGCCCGCCGCCGGAATCCGGCCGTTTTCCCAGGTGATCGCGGCTGTCCCCGGCATGCCCGCGACCCGAAGGGGCAGGCACCCGAACGGCGCATTCGTCATCGTGCGCCCCCGCCGTTCTGGCTGGTTGCGTACCTCTTTGTGAAAAGGCGTATTCGCTGCGTAAAGGTTAGGCGTACGCTCGGGCATATGCGGAGTGCGGTTTCCTTAGCGGGGCGGGGACGGGCGGGAGCCGGGAGACACGGAGGGGTGCGATGACGGAAGGCACGGTCTCTCTCCCCTGGCTCGTCATACGGCAGGACGACAACGGCAATCGCTACCGCGTCGGCCGGTACGCGACCCGGGCCGAGGCGCAGAAGATCGCCGACAGTCTCGACGACCGCGGACACAAACAGCTCTACTGGGTCGAACGCGTCGGCCACGGCCACGGCAACGGGGACGGCGGCATCCGCAACTGAGCCTCCCGTAGGCTCCGGGCCATGAGCGAACGGATCGTGGTGGTCGGAGCCGCCCTGCTCGACGCCGGCCGCCTGCTCGCGGCCCGCCGCAGCGCACCCCCGGAACTGGCCGGCCGCTGGGAACTGCCCGGCGGCAAGGTGGAGCCCGGCGAGACCCCCGAGCACGCGCTGGCGCGCGAACTGAGCGAGGAGTTGGGTGTGCAGGCCGAGGCCGTGGCCCGCGTGCCGGGGCAGTGGCCCCTGCGGGACCCGTACGTCCTCCACGTCTGGACGGCCCGCCTCCGCCCCGACTCACCCGCCCCCGAGCCCCTCCAGGACCACGACGAACTGCGCTGGCTGACACCGGAGCAGATCTGGTCGGTGCACTGGCTGGACCAGGACGTACCGGCGGTACGCGAGGTGATCGCCCTACAGGCCCGTGCCCGGTAGGACCGGCAGCCTCCTCTTACCTCGTTCGCACCACAGGGCCCCCCTCTGCGCGGTAATCCCTCAGTGATACCGGGTATGTGCCCCTTAACCCCATGAAACCGGGCATGGGTGGGCACGCTGCACGGGAAGTGATCGGTGTGATCGACACCGAAGGTGACACCGTCGAGTGGACCTTCCCCGCGGAGCCGGGCGCCGTGCGTACCGCCCGCACCGCGGTCCGGGACCAACTGCGGGGCTGGCGTCTCGACCCCCTGGCCGACATCACGGCCCTCCTCGTCAGCGAGCTGGTCACCAACGCGATGCGGCACGCCACCGGCCCCATCGGCGTCCGTCTCGTACGCCCCGCCGACCTGACGGGCACCCTGCGCGTCGAGGTCTCCGACCCGCTCCCCGACCCCCCGCGCGAGCGCGCCGCCAGCCCCGACGACGAGGGCGGCCGCGGCCTCCAACTGGTCGCCGGCTCCTCGCGGAGCTGGGGCACCCGCCCCGGCGTCAACGGCAAGACGGTCTGGTTCGAGCTGGCCGTACCCGGCTGAACCGGGTGAACGGGATGTACACCCGGCGCTGTGCCGTCCACTCGCGGGAGTGGCCCCGAAACGGGTCCCGAACAGGGTGGTTCGAGGACGTGTTCCCTGGTTAGAAGACTGGAAGTGTTCTCACGGACCGGTCCGGAAATCGCCTGGACCGTGCTGTGATCGTGAACACCGTGTCAGGCGGCGCCGTAGTGCTGGATACTGCGGGCAGCCGCATCCGGTGACCGGTGCCGGGCGCGGTGAGCTGGAGGGGACGGTTCGCGTGAGCGAGATACCAGCTGAGGCCACGGAGTCCGAGGATCCGTCGGACGGCGGGCAGGCGGGGACCGCGGCAGAGGCCGCGGCCCCTGGCGACGCCATGTGGCAGAGCAGCCCACCCGGCTCGATCTACGACTACATCAAGGTCGCCTCGTTCTCCATCGGCGCCGGCGGCCTGGTCGACCAGTGGAGCCTGCGCGCCGAGCAGATCTTCGGCATCCCCGCCGAACGCGCCGTCGGCATGGACCCCATCGAGGCGTTCATCGACCCCGACCTGCGCGAGCGCGGCCAGCGGAAGATGGCCGAGATCCTCGACGGGCGGGAGTGGACGGGAGTGGTCCCGTTCCGGATGCCCGACGGCCCGGACGGCGCGCGCGGCGAGGAGGGCCTCGCCGAGGTCTACGTCATGCCCACCCGCACCGCCGAGGGCGAGAACGCGGCCGTGTGCATCGTCGTCGACGTCCGCACCCTACGCAGCATCGAGACCGACCTGGCCGCCTCGCAGGCGATATTCGGTCAATCTCCTTTCGGTTTCCTGCTGATCGACCCCGACCTCCGGATCCGCCGCGCCAACCTGCGGTTCTCCTCCATCTTCGGCGGCACCCCCGACGACCACCGGGGCAAGGGCGTCCACGACTACCTGCCCCGTGCGGAGGCGGAGCGGGTCGCGGCCACCCTGCGCCGGGTCCTGGAGACCGGCAACTCCATCACGGACATGCACGTCACCGGCTTCGTGCCGGGTTCCGAGGAGCGCCGGCACTGGTCCGTCAACCTCTACCGGGTGCACAGCGGCACCGGCCGCCCCATCGGCGTCGCCTGGCTGGGCCTGGACATCACCGCCCGCCGCGCCGCGGCCCGCGAGGCCGCCGCCGCCCGGCGCAACCTCGCCCTCCTCAACGAGGCCGGTGCCCGCATCGGCAACTCGCTCGACCTGGAGACCACCGCCCGCGAACTCCTCGACGTGGTGGTGCCCGGCTTCTGCGACCTCGCCACCGTCGACCTCTACCAGGGGCTGCTGGCCGGTGACGAGACCCCGCCGGGACTGGCCGACGGCAGCGCGGAGTTGCGCCGGGTCGCCTTCGCCAGCGCGGTCTCCGACGAGCCCTTCGTGGGCGGCGGCGCCCCGGTCGCGGTCGGCGCGGTCCACCACTACCCGTTCAACTCGCCCTGCGCGGACGCCCTGCGCACCGCACGTCCGCAGTACGTGCCCGCCGCGGACGGCGGCCTGGTGCAGTCCACGCTCGCCGTCCCGATGGTCGCCCACGACACGGTCGTCGGCCTCGTCCAGTTCGCCCGCACCAAGGGCAGCGAACCGTTCGGGGACCGCGACCGGGACCTGGCGGTCGAACTGGCCGCCCGCGCCGCCGTCTGCATCGACAACGCCCGCCTCTACCGCCGTGAGCACGAACGCGCGCTGATACTGCAGCGGTCCCTGCTGCCGCCCGGCGACCCCGAGGCCTCGGGGCTCGACATCGCCTGCCGCTACCTGCCCGGCAACGCGGCGACCGAGGTCGGCGGCGACTGGTTCGACGTCATAGAACTCCCCGGCCACCGCACGGCGCTGGTGGTGGGCGACGTGATGGGGCGCGGGCTGCGCGCGGCGGTCGCGATGGGCGAACTGCGCACGGCCGTACGCACGCTGGCCCTCCTCGACCTCGAACCGGCGGAGGTGCTGTCCGCGCTCGACGAGATCGCCCGCGGGCTCGGCACCCCGGGCGGCATCCAGCAGGCCACCCGCACGGCCCGCCAGCCCCGCGACGCCGACCTGTCCGAGGTCTACCTCGCGACCTGCGTGTACGCGGTCTACGACTCCGTCACCCGGCGCTGTACGTTCGCCAACGCCGGCCACCTGCCGCCCGTGCTGGTCGAACCCGGCGAGACGGCCCTGATGCTCGACGTCCCGCCCGGCATGCCGCTCGGTGTCGGCGGCGAGCCCTTCGAGGAGGTCGAGGTGGACCTCCCCGAGGGTTCCCTCCTCGCGCTCTACACCGACGGCCTCGTCGAATCCCGCGACCATCCCCTGGACGAGGGGCTCCAGGCGTTCGTCGGCGCCCTCACCGACCCTTCGCGGCCCCTGGAGGACGTCTGCGACCACGTCCTCAACACCCTTGACACGCACCACGGCGAGGACGACATCGCCCTGCTGATGGCACGTGTCCAGGGGCTGCCCGCCGAGCAGGTCGGCGACTGGACGCTGCCGCGCGAGCCGCGCAGTGTGGGACGCGCCCGGGAGTACGCGCGCGGCCAGCTGCTCAGCTGGGACCTCGAAGCGCTGGTCGACACGACGGAGCTGCTGGTCAGCGAGCTGGTCACCAACGCCCTGCGGTACGGCGAGGGCGAGATACGGCTGCGTCTCCTGCTCGACCGCACCCTGGTGTGCGAGGTCTGGGACTCCGGGCTGGTCCAGCCGAGGCGCCGCAGGGCGCGGGACACCGACGAGGGCGGCCGCGGGCTGCAACTGGTCGGCCTGCTCAGCGCGGCGTGGGGTTCACGCCGGACGCCGCGGGGCAAGACGGTGTGGTTCGAGCTGCCGCTGCCGGACGGCGAAACGGGCCTGACCGACCCGGCGGAGGCGCTGCTCAGCCTGTTCTGAGGAACGGCGGATTCGGCCGGTTCGTTCGGCGCGGCGCCGCGGTGGCCGTTCGCGCAGTTCCCCGCGCCCCTTCAGGGGCGCGGG